>JACQWK010000065.1 GCA_016209525.1 Verrucomicrobiota bacterium | reverse complement strand
GTCGAGTATTTCGTCAGTTACTTCGATTACTATCAACCCGAGGCGTACATTCCGCGGACGGATACCTACATCGAAAAGGACTCCAGCATCAACGAAGAGATCGAGCGCCTGCGGCTTTCCACCATGAATTCGCTTTTTTCCAGGCGCGACGTGGTGGTGGTGGCCAGTGTCTCGTGCATCTACGGCATCGGCAGCAAGGAAGATTACGAAGCCATGGTCATCCCCTTGCAGATTGGCCAGGAGATTACGCGCGATCAATTCCTCAGCCGCCTGGTCGATCTTCAATACAGCCGCAATGACATCGACTTCAGCCGCGGCCATTTCCGCGTGCGAGGAGACACCGTCGAACTTTGCCCCGCCTACGCCGAAGACGCGATTCGGGTCGAGTTTTTCGGCGATCAGATCGACCGGCTCACGCGGTTCGACCCGCTGACCGGTCGCAAGTTTGACTCGATGCAGGCCATCACGGTCTATCCGGGCAAGCAGTTCGTCACGCCGATGGACAAGATCAAACGCGCTGTGCTCAGCATCCGTGAGGAGCTGACCGAGCGGATCGCTTGGTTCGAGGCCCGAGACAAACTTTTGGAAGCGCAACGGGTCAAGATGCGCACGGAGTACGACTTGGAAATGATGCTGGAAATGGGGTTTTGTTCCGGAATCGAGAACTACTCCCGCCACCTGAGCGGCCGGCCGGCCGGGTCACGACCGTGCACGCTCTTGGACTTTTTTCCTTCCGATTACCTGCTGGTGATCGACGAGTCCCATGCCACCGTCCCGCAGATCGGCGGGATGTATGAGGGCGACCGTTCGCGCAAGACCGTGCTCGTCGAATACGGCTTCCGTTTGCCCAGCGCACTCGACAACCGGCCTTTGAACTTCCCGGAGTTTCAGGCCCTGCAAAACCTAACCATCTATGTCAGCGCCACGCCGGGCCCTCAGGAGATTGGCTGGTCGCAGGGCCGAATCGTCGAACAAATCGTCCGTCCGACGGGGTTGGTGGATCCGAAAGTGACCCTCAAACCGCTGAAAGGGCAGATCGATGATCTCATCAACGAAGTCCGGAAGCGCGTGGACGTCAAGGAGCGGATTCTAGTCACGACGCTCACCAAACGGACCGCGGAGGAACTCACGGATTACTTGCGCGATATCGGCATCAACGTGCGCTATTTGCACAGCGAGATCGACGCCATCGAACGCGTGGAAATTCTCCGGGCTTTGCGCAAAGGTGAATTCGACGTGCTGGTCGGCATCAACCTCTTGCGCGAAGGGCTCGATCTCCCGGAGGTGTCGCTCGTCGCGATCTTGGACGCCGACAAAGAAGGTTATTTGCGCTCCGCGACCAGCTTGATTCAGACCGCCGGGCGCGCCGCCCGGCATTTGAACGGCGAAGTGATTCTTTACGCGGACGTGCGAACGCAGAGCATCCAGAAATTTCTGGCGACGTCGGAATACCGCCGCCAGAAGCAGGTGGCCTATAACGAGGCTCACGGCATTACCCCCCGGAGTGTGAGCCGGCCCGTCGAGGAGAGCCTCGCGTCCCAAAAGGCGAGCGCTGCCGAGTCGGTCATCCGCGAGGCCGGAGGGAATTTCGACGTGACCGAAACAATTCGGGAACTCGAGGAAGAGATGTTGACGGCCGCGAACAACCTGGAGTTTGAAAAAGCGGCGCTCCTCCGCGATCAGATCCGGGAACTCAAAAGGACGTTCAACCATCCGGCGGAAGCCTCCAAACTTTCACCGGCCAACTCTCGGAAGGCAAAGCGCAACGCGCCTGGCAGAGCGAAAGCGGTGGCGTATCGCGCGCGATCCAATCCCTGAACCCGAACTTTCGCACCTTCTTTTGCCCGAGACGCATTCTAAAGGCATGGACGGCGCGCCCGCGCCGTCCCCGCCGCGTGCAGCGGCGTATCTGTTTGGCGGCGTTTCTGGCGTAGCGCAGAGGTGCACTCTGCCGTATCGCCGATTTGCAATCGGCGGCGGTTCGGCAAGTTCCGGGGCGTTGGGGCTTGTCCGGCGGATGCGGAATGCAATTCCGCGATAGAGCAGATTGAAAATCTTCGCTATACACATACGCCTCGGCGGAACAGAGCGACGCGCCGATGCTGGAGTCTCCCACCGTTCAGAAGGGTTCCTCGCCTGCCCGGCGCGGGAGCACCGCAGCGTGGCGTCCCTGCTTCCCTTTTCCTTTGAAGTCAGTTCCAGGACACGTCGTCCGGCATCTGCGCGAGGAGCTTGAACTGCCAGCCGTTTTTTTGTTTCAGGACATTTCGCCAGAGGTTGCGCGGGTCCTGAGTAAACACGATATCGACGGATGCCGGGTGCATCAGCCAAGCCTTTCGTTTCATCTCATCTTCGAGCTGGCCGGGTCCCCAGCCGGCGTAGCCGGCGTAAATACGAACTTGCTGCGTGGAAGAAAACGACTCGCCGATCTCGACCAACGAATCGAGCGAGTGTCCCAAGTTAAGGTTCGTAATGACGTTGGCCTGGGGCAGGAAGGTATCGGCATGGAGATAACTCAAAGCGGTCGGTTGGACCGGCCCCCCCAAGTAAAGCGCCTGTTCCTTGAGCAGATCCGGCAGGTCGGCCACGAGCATTTCTCCGACTTTGTTGTCGCTCGACCGGTTCAGGACCAGTCCGAAGGCTCCCTGCGCATCGTGCTGGCAAATCAGGACCACGGTTCGATGAAAGAACGAACCATTCAACAGGCCGCTGTCGAGCAGCAACTGCCCTTTGAGCGATTTAAACGTTTCAGCCATGCGGATCGCTAGCAACATTCTGCTACAAGCTTGCCCTTCTGACAATTGGGATTAGCATCTGCTTCCTGAACAGTTCATTGGTAATCCATCATGAAACTCCCCTTTCCCTACCGCTCTCCCCATCCGTTAGGGATGGGCGAGGGTGGCCAACGACCGTGCGAGGGGCATCGACGTAATATTGAACTCATGAAAATGTCGAAGATACTTTTCCTTTTTTTGATTCTTCTGACGACGGTGGCGACCGCCGGCTGCAAGACAAATTCAGGCAGCCGCGAATTCAAGCCCGGCAAAGGGTGGGTCCCGGTCAGATGATCCAATACCGTCATTGCCGAGGACGGTGGGTGTTTTGCCCGCATCAAGTTTCAGGCGCAGTTCCATCGAATTATTCGAACAGAGGCCACGCCCGGCACGATTGAGGCGTAACGGGCCGTTTCTACATCCCGTCCAGACTCTCGCGGACCATTTTCGCCAGAACAGAGGGTTGGAACGGCTTCTGCAAAAAGTGAGTTTTCGCTTCCAAGGCGAATCCCTCTCCAACGACATCCGGGCTGTAGCCCGTGGTAAAGATGATCTTGAGATCCGGTTTCTCTCGCCGCAATCGCACGGCCAGATCGCGCCCCGTTATGCCTTCTGGCATCACGAGATCCGTGAGCACCAGGTCGATCTCCTGGCCGTGCTGCGACCAAAACGCGAGCGCCTCGACGCCGGTCGCCGCCACCCATACTTTGTAGCCGTAGTGCTCCAGAACGTGCCGCACCAATTCTCGCAACGCCTGTTCGTCTTCGACCACCAGGATGCGTTCGCTGCCACCTCTGACTTTCGGTTCTTCCGCCACGGGCTCGCGTCGATGGGGTTCGGCGGCGCCGCGCGGGAGGAAGACCAGGAATGTCGTGCCCCGGTCGATCTGACTCTGAACTTCGATCCATCCCCCGTGTTGCTTCACGATCCCATACACCGTCGCGAGTCCCAACCCTGTGCCTTTGCCGACTACTTTTGTGGTGAAGAACGGTTCGAAGATATGGGGCAAATTCTGCGGCGCAATGCCACAGCCTGTATCCGCAACGCGAAGGCAAACAAATTGGCCCTTGGCGGCTTCCGGATTGCGTCGGACATACCGCTCGTCGGCCGTCACCGTCGATGTTTGAATGGTCAATCGGCCTCCTCTGGGCATCGCGTCGCGCGAGTTGACGGCCAAGTTCAACAACACTTGTCCGAGCATTCCGGCATCCGCCCGCACGTGCGGCAAGTTGGAGGAGGATAGGACCTCAAGCGTGATGTCCTCGCCCAGAATCCGCCGGAGCATCCGGCTCATGCTGTCCACGATCTCGTTCAAATCGAGATTCTTGGCTTGGATGGTTTGCCGGCGTCCAAACGCCAGGAGTTGGCGTGTCAGATTGGCGGCGCGTTCCGCAGCCAACGCGATCTCTCTGAGCGACTCCTCGCTGAGGCGGGGCAAATCTCCTTTTCCCAGCAGCAGGGAAGCGTGCCCCTGGATGACCGTCAGGATATTATTGAAGTCGTGGGCGACACCCCCGGCGAGCCGGCCGATCGCCTCCAGCTTTTGAGATTGCCGCAACTGTTCTTCCAGGTATTTCTGGCTGGTGATGTCCTGAACCACCCCGATTAGTTGCACGGGCTTACCCTCGGGGTCTCGGATCACATCCGCTTGTTCGTGAACCCAGCGGATCGTGCCGTCGGGCCGCACGATGCGGTGCTCGATATCGTACGGCGCGCCTTGCTTGAGCGCGGCGGCCACCGCCCGACGGACATTTTCCACGTCTGCGGGATGGACCAACGCAAAGAAAGTCTCCACGCGTCCATCGAATGTCTCCTGAGTCATTCCAAAAATCCGAAAGACTTCATTCGACCACGTCAGCGCTTGGGGATCTCCCAATCCTGAGATCCAACTGCCGATGTGCGCGACTTCTTGCGCTTTCTCCAGAAAGCGTTGGCTTTCCCGCAACGCCGCTTCCGCCCGTCGGCTTTCGGTGATGTCCTGGAACAACGTGAGGATGCATTCCTCCCCGCCGACTTCGACCAGCACGAGCGTGTGGAGGGCAACGCCGGTCTCGCCCGACTTGCGGCGAAAATGGCTTTCGCGGTTTTGGATCGAGCTTTTGACACGCAATTCATCGAGATACTCCTTCCGCCGGTGCGGCTCCACCCACATTCCCAGTTCCAACGAGATGCGCCCAATGAGTTCCTCACGCGCGTATCCAAAGATCCTGCAAAAGGCCGGGTTGGCGTCCAAGAAATCTCCGTTCGACAGTCGAGTCAGGCAGAGGCCGACCGGGCTAATGTGGAATGCTTTTGAAAAACGTTCTTCACTGGCCCGCAAGGCTTCCTCGGCCCGCTTCCGATCCGTGTCTTCCTCGTTTGGCCTAGGTCTCGTCGCGATCATTCGTCACCAATTCTTCGCGCCACTGGATCACGAAGCGCAAGCAATTTTCGGCCGTAATGCGGACACTCCTGTCCGCTCAGCCCCTCGATGATGGTAATCTGCCATTCGCCATCCCATTTGATCGCCGAGGATTGTTCGTTGGAAGGCAACGCCGCGGACTAGATCTTGATCGCCTCGGTTGCCGACGCTGTTTCTTCCTCACCTCGGCCTTTCCCAATGGGTGAGGGAGAATGCAACACATGCCTGCGTGCAGCTTCCGCTGTAATACGGCAGATTGAAAATCTGCGCTACGAACTGGTGTGGCTGTGCGTGTGCTTCGCGAGGACTTGGATGCTCTTGTTCTCCATCGCCAGCGTGACGTCGTTGTATCCGAGTCCCTTCAGTTCGTTATGCCAGAGCACGCGGCCCGTCTGGGCATCCAGCGCGAACAGGTGACCGTTGCAGCCTGCGAATACCTGTCCGTCGTCGCAGAGGATGCAAACATCCTCGCGGCTGGTGGCGCAGAAAAAACCCGTGGACAACTGGGTCCGCCAGAGTTCGCGGCCCGCTTTCGGATCAAACGCTGCCACATGACCGTTGCACGCAATGTAGAGGTTCATAAGGGCCGGAGCTTGGCCTGTTTGCTCCGGCTAGGCAATCCCGTTGCTGTGTTCACCCGGCGACTCCTCGCATTTCGAATCTGATGGTAGCGGCGGGCGATTCGTCTCCTCACAATCTGAATCCCGCGGGCCGATCGTTGTCCTCGATGTTGACCGCAGCTTCCGACGGTGTGCCGACATTGAAAGTCTCATCCGAAAGCAACGCCAGACGCGCCACTTCCGGGCCCTCATAAAGTCCATCATCGACGACGTAAAATGTGATCGTTTCGGACATCGCCCCCGAATGGATCGTGACGGAGTCGGGAACGTTTCCCTGCAAAGTCCGATAATCGTCCCATTTGGTTGCGGTTCCCACGTGGTTGAATCGGACGGTCAGTGGAGCCTGACCGCTGCCTGTGCGCGTGAACGTAAAACGGCACGCGGTTGATCCTGCTTCAGCGGCCTGGGCCACATCGGCCACGATATTGATCGTTGGCAACGCGTTCGTCGCCATGAACTCGGCCGATCCGAACACACGCCGGCCATCGGGCAACTGGGCTTCTACTTCCACCCAATGGGCGCCGAGGCTAGTGGGAGCCATGGTCAAGCTCGACCCGATCGATGGCTCCTGATCGCGCGCCTCCCAGACGATCAAAGCGTGCTCCAGATTCAAGCCGGGCGCTTCGACACGCGCCGTCACGGGCATGTTGACGCCGACCTCACGAGGCAGTCCCGTGATGCGAGCCTGGGGCGGCTTCCACGGTTGGTTTTTCAACGAAGTCTGAACTGCCAGCAATGCCATCCCAACCAGGCTGCGCGCTTGATGGACGATGGTGAACTCAGTCATCACATTGAAGGTGTCCGTCCACCGATCATACGAAGGGTACGGAGCGACCACGGCGCCATCCGAAGGAAACGTGAGCAATCCAAGTTCACTGCGGTAGAAATCCAGATACGGAAGGTGGTCTTGGATATTGCCGATGGGAAAACCACTCGGCGGAAGCACTCGACGATCATTGAGCGCGAATTGGTGGACCATTTCCCGCGGGCGTTTCAGCCCTAGACCGGTCACATAGCACACGTTGACCGGATTGCAGCCGGCTTCGTAATTGAAGTTGTAGAGGAAAGCGCGAACGTAATCCATGTTCGGCCGGAGCAGCGAGGCCGCCGCAATGTCGAACGCTTGTTCGCTGGAGAAGTACCAGCCTGCGCTTCGGACGCCTTTGGTTTCCAACGGCAAACTCGTGCCATAAGCGTTCTGGCGCGAGCGTGCCAGCATGTCTTCGCCTGCCGCCACGAGCTGCCGTTCGCACTTGTCGAGCAAGCCCGGATCAAGCCGGCTCGCCGGCTGGCGGCCTGCGCGACTAGCCAGTGCGTAGCTGCGAATCGCGTGGCCGTAGGCGTCAAACAGCCGCCACCAGGTCCAGCGCCGCGTGGCCGCGTCATCCGGGTCAAACCAGCTCCGCAAGACCCGGTGATAATCTTCCTGGCCTGTGGCCAAGAAGAGTTCACAAGCGGCCCAGGCCACTTCGTCGTCGTGCTGGAACTCGTTGCCGTAAGAAATGAGTTTTTGGTACGAGCCGTCTTTGCCGTGCCAGGCCATCGCGGCGCTCAAGAATGCCCAGCCTTTCCCGGCTTTCTCCAGATACGTCCTGGCCGCCTCCGGAAAATGTCGTTGGAACAACGGCGAGGAAGCGCATTGAGCCAACGCCGCCACCGCGGCGGCCGTCGCGGCCGTTGTCTTCGGCCAAACGATCTGCGAGTCCCCTCGGTCCGGCAGCACATCCGACTCATATGCGCGGTCGCGCGGATACACCAAGTAATAAAAACCGCCGTCGGCATCCTGCATCTTCGCCAGGAAATCCGCTTCCCACTTCGCTTCCTGGAGCAGATCGCTGATGCCGTCGCCGCTCTCCGGGAGCCCTAAATTGTCCAGTTCCGCCACGTCTGGAAATGCATCTACCGCGAACATCAAAATATGAACGAAACTGGCCGAATTGACGGTGTATTTGCTGTAGTCCCCCGCATCGTGATGGCCCCCAGCCACGTCGATTCGGCCATGGTTCACAAAAGGGTACAGCCTGGAGTCGAAGTCTTTCAGGCGTGGCGCGGTGTGGTTCAGCCCCAGCGCATAATCTGCGGAGGCTTCTCCCACGAGCCTTGCCGCGTTCGTCAAGCTCCGGTCCGGAACTTCGGCGGGAGCCGTATGGCAAGGCCCATGAACGAATCGGGTGAAGGGAAGATCGTTTGAAGTTCCGCAGCGTTGGTGATAAAGACCCAAGGCGTAGGCCCGCACCAAAGCCATGGCCACTCCTTCGTCGATGCGGAATGGCCAGGAGGTTCCTAGTCCGGGCACGGCCAGGCGATATTCTCCGGGTGTGGTAAAACTGCTGAAATCTGCTTCCAAGACCTGTTGGTACGGCGGCGGGCAGCAATTCTCATTTTGACGACAGGCACGACCTGCGACCCGCTTGTAGTCCCGGCTTTAGCCGGTTTTCTCGCGCGGGCCGGCTAAAGCCGGGACTACATACGGGTCATAATGAGAATTGCTGGGCGGCGGGGTGTACT
>JACQWK010000560.1 GCA_016209525.1 Verrucomicrobiota bacterium | reverse complement strand
TTTGCCCGAACTGATGCCAGGGCTCGTCAGGAGTCTCGCCCCACCTTGAGGTTCATCGAGAGCGGCGCTCGAGCGGGCGCAGTCCAAACGCTTCGCGCGCTCAGGCTCCGTTGCCCCCGCTTCGCTGCATAGGCCAGCAAGTGCATCCTGTTTCAGACATACCACGCGCTTTGGGCGGAGTTCGCCCCCCCTCAAGGGCGGTGTGCCCGTAACCTAGCCCATTATTTATCGTCATAAAGGGCGTTAAGTGGTTTGCATTTTGCTGGGAAGAGTGTAAGAAAACAAAAACCAGTCTGAGCGTGCGTATGACAGAAGCAACTCTCCGAGCGCAACTGGCACCCATCGTCCAATCGTATCGCCGCTTCCAGTTATGGCGCGGCTTGACTCACTGCTGGGGCTGGGCAGCCCTCGCCGGGGCGGCACTCCTTCTTCTCTACGGCACGCTGGGGTGGTGGATTCCGATCCTAATGCCGTTGTTGCTGGCGGCCACCTTGATCGCGGCGTCGATCATCTGGGTGCGGACACGCCGCCTGGCTCCGGCGCATCGCTGGATCGCCCAACAGATCGAGGCCGAGAACCCGAAGCTGAACACCGTCCTCCTGGCCGCCGTAGAACAAGAACCGGACTCCGCGACCGGCGAATTCGGTTACCTTCAGCAACGGGTGATTGAGGAGGCGCTGGCGCAGAATCAGAAACAACCCTGGATTCAGAAACACCTGGAACGCCTTTTTTATGCGCAATGTGCCCACTTTTGCGCACTCGCGGTGTTCGCGGCGCTCGCGGCCGGACTGTTCGTGGTCACTCCCAAGGGCGGGTCGTTGCTGGATGTTGTGCGAGATGTCACGGTGACGCCGGGCGATACTGCCGTTGAGCGCGGCAGCAGTTTGGTCGTCCTGGTCCGTTTCCGGGGGCCTGTTCCAGCCGAAGCAGACTTGGTTGTGGATTCATCCGTTGAACCCAGGCGAAGAATTCCTTTGGCAAAAAACTTGGACGACCCGGTTTTCGGCGGAACGATTTCGGAAATTAAGGCCGACGCCGCTTACCACATCGAATACGGCAATGACCGCACCGGGAAGTTCAAAGTCAGCGTCTTTGATTATCCGGCACTCCAACGCGCGGACGCGACGCTCACCTACCCTGACTACACCGGCCAACCCGCGAAGACCATCGAGGACACGCGCCGGATCAGCGCGGTCGAAGGAACGACTCTGGATTACTCCTTTCAATTGAACAAACCCGTGGCGTCTGCGAGCCTGGTGGCCAGGGACAAGACAGCGGTTCCGCTTGTCCCCGATCAGACGAGGTCGAACATTGTCACGGTTAAGATGAAGCTCGAGCAGAGCAAAATCTACGAATTGAAGCTCGTCGATGACGCGGGCCGAACCAACAAAGTCCCCGCCGACGTGATCATCGACGTGTTGCCGAACCGGCCTCCCGAACTCAAAATCGCCTTTCCGCGGCAAGACATGCGCGTCTCGCCGCTGGAAGAGCTCAAATTCCAAGCGAGCGCCGCGGACGACTTTGGGCTGAAAGCGTTCGGTCTCGCTTACACGCTGGCCGGGCACGAAACGAAGTATGTCGAAATGGGCCAGACTGCGGCCGCGAACGAAAAGAAACAGCTCGACCACCTCCTGGCTCTGGAAGATTTGTCGGCCGAACCGGATCAACTGCTGACCTACTTTGTTTGGGCGGACGATTTCGGCTCGGACGGGCAGATTCGCCGGACTTCGAGCGACATGTTGTTTGCCGAGGTTCGCCACTTTGAAGAGATTTTCCGGGAAGGGCAGCAGGCTGCCGGTGGTTCTTCGGAGCAACAAGGCGGCGGACAGCGAAGTCCGAGCGAGCGTCTCGCCGAATTGCAGAAACAAATCATCAACGCCACCTGGAAGCTCCAGCGCCAGGAGACCAAAGCCAAGCCGTCCGCAGAATTCAAGAAGGACGTTTCCGTGGTCCGGCAGTCCCAGAAACAGGCCCTGGACCAAGCGAAGGAACAGCAGTCCAGGTCCGAGAACCCCCGGCTGAAGCCACTGATCGAAACCGTGCTCAAAGAAATGGACCAGGCGCTGACTCATTTGACCGAAGCCGGCGACCGCAACACGGCCAAGCCTCTGCCTTCCGCATTGGCGGCCGAGCAAGCGGCTTATCAGGCGCTGCTCAAGCTTCAGGCCCGCGAGTACCAAGTCAGCCGCGGAGGTCGTGGCGGCGGAGGAGGAGGCGGGGGCGGCGGACAGCGGTTTCAGGATCAGTTGGATCAATTGGAACTGAAGCAATCACAAAACCGCTACGAAACGCAACGGCAAGCAAGTTTGCAGCAGTCGCCGGAACAGCGTGAAGAACTTCAGTTTCTCAATCGCCTGAAAGAACTTGCCCGGCGCCAGCTCGATCTCAATCAACGCCTCCAGGAACTGCAAACCGCGTTGCAGGAAGCGAAGACGGAGGACGAACGAGAGGCCGTTCGGCGAGAGCTCAAGCGCCTGAGGGATGAAGAGCAGGAGATGGTCGATGATGTCGATGAGCTTCGTCAGCGCATGAACCGCGCGCAGAATCAGAGCCAGCTTGCCGAATCTCGCCAACAATTGGAGCAGTCCCGCGAGCAGATTCGCCGGACCGCCCAGGAACTCGAGAAAGGTGCGGTTTCGCAAGCCCTGGCCTCCGGCACCCGCGCGCAGCGAGATCTGCAGCAACTTCGCGATGACTTCCGCAAAAGAACTTCCAGCCAGTTCACCGAAGAGATGCGGCAGTTGCGTTCCGACGCGCGCCAGCTCGCCCAGCGTGAAGAGGACCTGGCCAAAAAAATTGAAGAAATGTCCCAAGCCCGCCAACGCACTTTGAGCGATACGGCCGAGCGAAACGCGCTGGCTGAGCAACTCGGCGAGCAAAAATCCGGTCTGACCAACCTGGTCACGAATGTGCGCCGAGTGACCGAACAATCCGAGGCCGCCGAGCCACTCCTTTCCAGGCAGCTTTATGACACTTGGCGACGAGCCGATCAGACCAAAGCAAACTCGGGCTTGGACGCCAGCGCCGAGCTGTTGCGTCGAGGGTTCGTCCCGCAAGCCAGCGAAGCGGAGAAACCGGTCAGAGCCGTCTTTGATCAATTGAAGCGCGGCGTCGAGCGCGCCGCCGAAAGCGTGCTGGGCGACGAAGCGGAAGCGCTCCGCATGGCGCGGAATGAACTGGACGATTTGACTCAACAGTTGGACCGAGAAATCGCCCAAGCGAATCCCAACGCAGGGCAGGCTTCCAGCCAGTCCGGGCAACAGAACGCCGCTGAGCAAGGAACCAGCCCCAACGCCGAACAGGCCCGCCAGGAACGCCAGAGCTCAGAGCAATCCCAAAATTCCGCTTCGAACCAGAATTCCCGCGAGCAAAGCGGCCAGCAAGCGGGGTCCGAACGAGGTAATCAACAAAGCCAATCTGCGCGGAATTCGCCCGGCCAAGGCGGCAATCAAGGCCAGAGAGGTCAGCGCCGGGACGGGCAGAGTCAGCAAGCCGCCGAGCGAGGCCGAAGCGGCGAGCAAGGCCGGGCCGGCCAGAATCAAGGCGGCGAACGCGGAGGATCCGGACAACGCGGTTCGTCCGAACGGCGCAGTTTGACGGCCGGCGGCCCCAATTCCCAGAGAGATGCCACCCGGCAGCCAGGTTTCCGCCGCGACGGCGGCGGCACCAGCGGAGGCGGTCCGGAATTCCTCGATCGTTTTGGCGGCTGGAACGGACCGTTAACCGGACCGGATTACACGCAATGGGCGGACCGCCTGCGGAACGTCGAGGAGATGGTTGATGTGCCCGAAGTGCGCAACCGGATCGAGCAAGTGCTCGATCGCGCGCGCGGAATGCGGGTCGAGCTGAAGCGCCATAGCAAAGAGCCGCAATGGGACTTGGTGAAAGCCCAGATTCTCGAGCCGCTGGTGGAAGTTCGACACCGCATCAGTGAAGAATTGGCGCGCCGCGAATCCAGCGATCCGATGGTTCCGATCGATCGGGATCCTGTTCCCCGAAAATTTTCCGACCTCGTTCGGCGGTACTATGAAACGCTCGGCGGCAGCCAGAATTGATGCTGACAGCCACGATACTGTTTTCCGGGCGTGACTGGCTGCTGTCGGCTGCCGGCCTGGTCGCTCTCGCCTTGCTCCTCGTGTGGTGGGGTTACCGGCGCCTGCCGGCGGAGCGCAATTATCGTTTTCTCGCGGCCTTCCTGAAGATGCTCGGCGTCTTGGCGCTTGCCATCTGCCTCCTGGAGCCTCTCTGGAGCGGACAACGCGCTCGCCCGCGCGCCAATATCTTCGTCCTCCTCGCGGACAACAGTCAGGGTATGCAGATCCGGGACCGGGGCGAGACGCAGACTCGCGGTGAATGGCTCCGCTCCCTCGTCACGGATAATCAGGCGGAATGGCAACTCCGGCTCAACCAGGATTTCGAGGTTCGGCACTATGTGTTCGATTCGCGGCTTCAACCGAGCAAAGACTTCGGCGATCTCGCGTTCGACGGACGCGCCTCGGCGCTGGCCACTTCTCTGCGCACACTGGCCGAGCGGTACCGCGGTCGTCCGTTGGCCGGGGTCCTGCTCTTGAGCGACGGCAACGCGACCGACGTGGGCGCCGGCTCCCCGGATTTCACGGGATTGCCGCCGATCTATCCAGTGATCGTTGGCAAAGACAACCCCTCACGCGATCTTTCGATCCAAAGCGTGACGGTCAACCAAACCTCCTTCGAGGACGCGCCCGTGACCATTCAAGCCACCGTGGCGGGCGCGGGCTACACTGGGACTAACATTCTGGCGCAGTTGTTCGACATGACGGGCCGCAAAATCGAGGAACAGACCGAGGCCAGCCGGAGTGAAGATGACCCAGTCGGATTCCGATTCCAGCTCCGTCCCGAGAAAAACGGGATTTCGTTTTATCGCCTCCGCGTCTCAGCCAAGGATGAATTAAGCCAGTTTGTCCATGCGGACTCTTCGCAGGAAGCCACGTTGGCCAACAACAGCCGCATGTTGGTGGTGGATCGGGGCGCGGGGCCCTATCGCATTCTCTACGTCAGCGGCCGGCCCAATTGGGAGTACAAATTCCTGAATCGAGCGCTGGCGGAGGATCCGCAGATTCAACTGGTCGCGCTCATTCGTCTGGCCAAACGCGAACCCAAGTTCGAATTCCGCGGCCGGACCGGGGAGTCGAGCAATCCGCTGTTCCGAGGCTTCGACAAGACGTCGGAAGACACCGAGCGGTACGATCAACCGGTTTTGGTCCGCCTGAATGTGCGAGATGCGGCGGAATTACGGGGGGGCTTTCCCAAGGCCGCCGAAGAACTTTACGGATATCAGGCCGTCGTGCTGGATGATCTGGAGTCGGAGTTTTTCACTAACGAGCAGATGACTCTTATCCAGAAATTCGTCTCCGAACGAGGCGGCGGGTTCCTCATGCTCGGCGGACAGGAATCGTTTCACGAGGGCAAGTTCGGCCGCACTCCAGTCGGGGACATGCTGCCGGTCTATTTGGATCGGGTGGCGCCTCGCGCGCCGGCGAAGCAACTCCGCCTGGATTTGACTCGCGAAGGGTGGCTCCAGCCGTGGACGCGCTTGCGCAGCACCGAAGCGGATGAACGCGCGCGTTTGGATTCCATGCCGCCGTTCCTGGTTCTCAACCGTGTCCGCGATGTCAAACCCGGCGCCAGCGTCATCGCCACCGTCCTGGATGAAAGGGCCAATCCTTCCCCGGCGCTGATTGTGCAGCGCTTCGGTCATGGCCGCACCGCCGCTCTGACCGTCGGAGATCTTTGGCACTGGGGATTGCACAGCGAAACCACGCAACGCGACTTGGCCAAGGCCTGGCGCCAATTGACGCGCTGGCTGATCGCGGACGTGCCGGACGCATTCCAACTCGAAGTTCGTCCGAACAACGACGCCAATCAATCGGTGCTGCTCCAGGCGCGGCTGCGCGATAAAAAATTCCAACCTTTGGACAACGCCTCGGTCATGCTGGAAGTCCGCTCGGAATCGAGCCTATCCGCGCTCGAAAAGCGGAAAGCGGCTTCGGCCGTCTCAACCAACCTCAATCGGGTTCGCATCGCCGCAGAGCCCGCTCTCAGCGAGCCGGGACTTTATCAGGCCACTTATGTTCCTCGAGAGACCGGCGCTTACCAAGCGGTCGCCATCGTTCGAGACAGTTCAGGCGTGGAGTTGGGCCGCGCCGAAGTCGGGTGGACCGCGGATCCGGCCGCCGATGAATTCCGCTCGCTTAAGCCGAATCGAGCGTTGCTGGAGCGCATTGCCCAGCAGACCAAAGGCGAAATCGTCGCTGCCTCCGACCTCGCGGATTTTGCCTCCGGTTTGCCGCACCGCGCCGTTCCGATCACGGAAAGCTGGACGTTCCCCTTGTGGCATACGCCGGCGATGTTCTTGTTCGCCCTGGCCTGCTTTATCGGTGAGTGGGGCTTGCGGCGCTGGAAGGGATTGGCATGAGGGATCGTTTCAAGAAGCGGTCCCCCAACGTGGGGCAGGCATCCAGCCCGACTTCCTTTGGAGATGTTGCAGCGGACCTGGCCGCAGACTGGATGCCTGACGGACTCGTCCTGGGGAAGCCGCACGATCTGAAGCGCTCTATTCATTCATCCGTAACAGTGATCTGGGCGGTAACTTTGTTCTGCTTCGGAATTGGCGCGATTGTTGCAGACTCTTCCACTTCCGCCGCCAACTCGCATCCGAGCGTCCTGATCGTGGTGGGAGCGGCGGGTGACGCGGAATTCGGCGAACAGTTTGCCCAGTGGGCCAAGCGTTGGGAAGGCGTGGGCCGGCAAGCTGACGCGAACGTCGCGGTCCTTGGCTTGGACAAAGATGGCGATCTCGCGGATCGTGACCGGCTGAAGGAGGTTCTTGCAGAGGAAGCCAAGAGGAGCTTGGCGGAGATGTGGGTGGTGTTCGTCGGCCACGGGACGTTTGACGGCAAAGAGGCCAAGTTCAATCTTCGGGGTCCGGATGTCGCTGCCGGCGAGTTTTCGGAATGGCTTCAGCCGTTCCAACGTCCAGTCGTGCTCATCGATTGTTCTTCCGCCAGCGGCCCGTTTATCAATGCGCTGTCGAAGCCCGGTCGTGTCGTCGTTACCGCAACACGGAGCGGATCCGAGCAAAACTACGCCCGCTTCGGTGATTTCTTTTCCGCCTCGATCTCGGATTCCGCCGCGGATTTGGACAAGGACGGACAAACGTCGTTGCTGGAGGCGTTCCTCATGGCATCGCATCGAGTCGCCGACTTCTACAAGAACGAAGGGCGTCTGGCGACTGAACATGCTTTGTTGGACGACAATGGCGATGGCCTGGGCACTCCGCCGGATTGGTTTCGCGGCATCCGCGCGATCAAGAAAGCCGCCGAGGGCGCTTCGGTGGACGGACTCTGCGCGCATCAGATTCACTTGGTCCGGAGCAAAGCGGAGCGGGAACTTCCGTCCGAAGTTCGGTCTCGCCGGGACGAACTGGAAATGCAACTGATCCGGCTGCGCGAGTCCAAGGACCAATTTCCGGAAGCGCTCTATTACGAAAAACTCGAAACGCTGTTGCTCGATCTGGCTCGGCTCTACGAAAGCAGCGATAGCAAAACCGCGCCGAAGCACGCGCCGTGATAAGCGGCTGTTTTTGACGTGGCCATGGCGGAATCAATCGAGGCCCATGTCAGGTGGGTGCGGGAATGGTCCAAGCAAGTTTGGCAATCGTGGTCTCCCCATCATCGGCAGATCAGCGACTCCGTTTCCGAGCACCTCGATTTGACCGCAGAGAATGGCGGACGGATTGCTGTCGGCTAACGATGCTTCCGTTTCGCAGGAGGTTTCTCGGCGCTCCGAGGATCCGGGAACACACAACTTAAGACAGTTCCGCCTTCAGCGACGTTTTCCAAGTGCAGGGACGCGCCGATCATGCTCGCCCGGTAATTCATCAGCCGCAGCCCCATTCCGTTCTTTTGGGCAAAGTCCCGCGGAAGCCCTTTTCCGTCGTCCTTGATGGAAATCTTCGCGGTTTCGCCGGCGCGGCAAAGGGTGATGGTGATGGTTCTGGCTCTTCCGTGTTTGACCGCGTTGTTGATCGCTTCCTGCGCGATTCGGTAAAGGTGGAGCGCAACGGAGCTGTCAGGAACGGTCAACGACTTGTCGATCTCGATGCGGCAGGAGACACTGAAGAGCGTTTCGGCGTTCGTGGAGAGTTCCTCCAAGGCGGCCGGCAAACCGTTCTTCTCCAATCCCAAGGGACAGAGGCCCCGCGCCAGATCGCGTGTTTGCGCCAGCGTTTGATTGACCAACTGGGTGATCTGACCGGCGTCGGCTGCCTCAGGCAATTGCTTGCCGGCCAGTTTTTTCTGGAGGACCTTGGTCAGAAAAGAAATGCCGGCCAGATACTGTCCCAACCCGTCGTGCAAATCCTGGCCGATCCGGCGCTTCTCCTCCTCGG
The DNA here is from genome assembly GCA_016209525.1 of Verrucomicrobiota bacterium. Lineage (GTDB taxonomy): Bacteria > Verrucomicrobiota > Verrucomicrobiia > Limisphaerales > SIBE01 > VHCZ01. The sequence goes on along the minus strand of JACQWK010000560.1, from coordinate 7,379 downwards.
TGATTTCCTGAAATTCTTGCTCCAACCGCTTGCGCACGGTGATGTCGATGCCGGTGCCGCCGATCATGGTCGGAATGCCTTGCTCGTTCAGGATCGGAAACTTGCTGGAAAGCCAATAGTGGGGGCCGTCTTCCTGTTGGATGATCTCCGTGCTCTCCAAGACCAGCCCGGTTCGTATCACTTCCAGATCCTGTTCCGCGAACCGTTGCGCGGTCGGCTTCGGCCAGAGCATGTCGTCAGTCTTCCCAACCCATTCCACGCGCTTTGGCTGGAAGACCTTTTCGCAAGTTTCGTTGACATAGACGTACCGTCCGTCCAGGTCCTTCATGTAAACCGCGCAAGGGACATTCTGCATGAAGCAGGCAAAGCGGGCCTCGCTCGCCCGGAGGGCTCGGAGGGTCTCAAATTGCTTGACCGAATAGCGGATCGACCGCTCCAGCAAAACAGGGTCTAGGTGGTCTTTGTTGAGAAAATCAGCCGCCCCGATCCTCATCGCCTCGGCATCCACTTCCGGATTTTCGGAGGTCAGCATGATAATCGGCTCCCGGCAACCCAGGGCGATGGCCTCGCGCATCAGTTCCAGCCCGTCACGCAGGCCGAGTCGGTAGTCTAGAAGATAAACGTCGTGTTCGCTGCGGCGGATGGCCTCCAAGCCCGCTTCGTAATTCGGCGCCCACTCCAAGTGGACAGGTGTCCGCACCGAGGAAAGCATCCGTTGAGTCAGCAGAAAAGTATCTTCATCGTCATCGATCAGCAGAACGCGCACGGCAGATTTTCGGGCGGCACTGCCTGGAGAACCGAGGACGACAGAGCGGCTTTTGGGGCCTGGATTCCTCACATGGGCTTGAGTTGACAACTTAAGCATACCAAAGACGTAGAGACCGGCGTTTCACAACTGGTCCCGCAAATGAACTTCATGGCGTTCAGGTTCCCGGCAGATGGCCGGACGGCCAGCAGTCCACCAGGGCAATGACGACGGATTCTCCCACAGTTTGGGGATTCCAGCAAGGTTCTTAACTGGGCCCTCGTAAGGCCTTAGTCTCGCGCGGCGCAGCGCAACAGATCGCGAATCCCGCCCGCCGCCAAAACAAGAATTCTGCTGGGCCCTTTTCCTCGCTTGATATTTTGGGTTCTTAAGCCCATACAATCGCTGCGGAGGTCTTGACTGGACCGTGACATAGAGTCCTCTGACGCTTGTGAACGACGCGGTTTCGGCGTAGATTCGGGACAAATTCGCAGCAGATCCGGGAAACCGGTGCTGCCTAGGGTGAAGAACAGCGAGATCAAACCAGCCTATGAAACGCAGATCATTCCTGAAAGTTGTCGGTGGTGTGGCCAGCGGCGCCGCGGTCGGCGTGAGCCCAGTAACGGGTCCGCTCGCCGCAGCGCCGGTCATCGTGGACAGCAGCGGCATGCCTAGGCGCATCCTGGGTCGAACCGCCTTGAGAGTGTCGATCATCGGTTTCCCTGGCTTTAGCTTAAAGCAGGAAAGCCAGGAGCGGTGCACCGCCGCAGTACAGGGAGCCTTCAAGCGCGGCGTGAATTATTACGACGTTGCTCCAGCTTACGCCAACGGCGAGTGCGAAACGAAGCTTGGGCTTGCGCTGCAGGGACTGGAGCGCAGCCAGTATCATCTGGCCTGCAAAACCAAGATGCGTGACAAGGACGGCTGCCGGGCGGAGTTGGAGCGTTCACTGCAGCGGCTCAAGACGGAATACTTCGACGTTTACCAATTGCACCACTTGGTCCAACCGGCCGACGTGAAGAAGGCGCTCGGTCCGGGCGGCGCGATGGAAGCGATCCTCCAAGCCAAAGAACAAGGAAAGGTGCGGTTCATCGGGTTTTCCGCGCACACCACCAAGGCCGCCGTGGAGGCTTTGAAAAGTTTCCCGTTCGACACGGTGATGTTTCCCATCAACTACGTGGAGTATCTCAACCGCGGTTTTGGAAAGGAAGTGCTCGAAGTGACGGGCGAGAAGGGCGCCGGAGTGCTCGCCATCAAGCCGATGAACGCCGGTTTGCCCAAACCGGGCGAAACGCTCAAACACAAATGGTGGTACAGGACTCTGGAAGACCAGGAAGAGATCAACATGGCCTGGCGTTTCACCTTGTCGTTGCCTGGGGTCGCGACCGGTTTCTCGCCCGCCTGGCTTGACCTCGCTGAGAAAGCCATTGCCGCAGGATACGCTTATCGACCGATTACCGAAGCCGAGAGGAAAAAGCTGCAGGCGATGGCCGAAGGGCAGGGTTCCATTTTCAAACGCGAGGAAGATTCCGTTGCGCTCGGCCGTTCGTTCCAGTCGCCGTATCCGCACCGCCCGCACGAGTGCGATCCGGAAATGTGGGCTTGACCTGCGATCAGGTTACTACCGGCACTGAGGCACTGACTTGAGAGAGATTCTCGGCTGGACGTTTGGAACGGAGGGCCCTTGTGCTTGCTTGAAGTGAACCTTGGACCTGCGCAAGAGCGTGCCGAGGCAAAGGTCGGCGAGCGGGAACACCACGTTGAAGTTCCTGTTCATGTACCGGTGGTGCAGCAAGTGATGTCCGTTCAGCCGGAAGAAAATCCCCGAACGCTCCACGTTGCGTTGGCGGGGCAGATGCATGCACCAATGAAGATATTCGTAGGCGCCGTAATAGGCGCTGCAGGCGAGGGTTGAGCCGCATAGAATGCCCCATTTCTCGGAGAAAAGAGCCGCGAGCAGAAATGGAATTTGCGTGACGGCAATGAGCAAAGGGCCATTCCACCAGGCCATCGGGATGGTCGGTTTATCCCTTTCGTCGATCAAATGATACGTGTGGTCCGCCTTGAAAATCCGATGATGGACGAGGGCGTGGCGTTCGAAAGGATAAGTGAAGATCCCCACCGGATGGTGCATCAGAAAACGGTGGAGCGCCCATTCAAAGAACGAGCTATAGACTGTTCCCAACAGAATCCCGACGGTAGTCCAAAAAATAAAAAACGACATCAACGCTGAGGTAAGATCGCTCGCTGGCCTGTTCGGCGGACTGGTCTAGCGGAGGCGATAGGTGATACGAGCCTTGGTTAAGTCATAAGGCGACATTTCCAGCCGAACCCTGTCGCCGGTTGTCAATCGGACAAAGTGTTTGCGCATCTTGCCCGATAGATGCGCGAGAACCTCCCGGTCATTATCCAGCCTGACTCGGAACATGGTCCCCGGCAATACCGTGGCAACGGTTCCTTCCAACTCGATATGGTTTTCGGTGCTCAACGGCCTCACCCAAGTGACGCAATGTGTCGCGATGAAAACTTCGCTAAAAAAATCGGGCGGGACCGCTGAAGTCCCGCCGTTTTGGAGAATCGTAGCCTAATACCGGGAGTACTGTCGGCGCGGCCCTCGCGGACGACCGCCGAAGCTGTCACCTCGCTCTTCGCGAGGACGAGCTTCATTCACGGTAATATTCCGGCCATTCATGCTTTTGCCGGCCATCCCTTCGATCGCCGCCTTGGCGCCTTCCGGAGTGGCCATGGTGACAAACGCAAAGCCCCGTGAACGACCGGTGCTCCGGTCCGTGATCAGATTGACCTCCGTGACAGGGCCAAAGGTCGCAAAGAGGTCTTGGAGATCGTTTTCGGTCGTGTCGAAGGATAGGTTCCCGACATACAGTTTCGTGTTCATGATGATTTTTTATGACTAGACTGAGTTGCTGCTTGCTGGACTGTTCCCGACCATCGGGTTTCAAATCATCACTGAACTGCGTTCAACTGAAGATTCACCACGTCTGCGGAGCTCGACAATCAAATCTAAGCGCTGCGGACAGTGGCATACTTCGGACGCAAAGCAAGCAGTATTTCTGAGCATTCCGGGCAGCCGGGCAGCCGGGCAGCCGCGGCTCTTCAACTGGAGGATTTGTTGTAGCCATCCGATGTTTTGCTGCGTCATCTCACATGTGCGACACCCCAGGGCAGACGAGCGATCGTTTCGGCGCATTACATCGGTGACCGCACCGTTGACTCTCCGCCGTCACAAACCGCTCCGGGATACTCGGTCAGCGTTGACAAGTCGAACGATTTCAAATAACTATGACTGGTCCCAGGTCATACTCGAACCATGAAACGTTTGGGCCTTCCACTCCTTCGGTCTTGGCTTTGCATTGTTGGCTGGCTTCCAGGGGTCGGGGCCAAGTCCCGGTGTTTGGGTGGCGCAAATCAATTACGGTTGCCCGACGGTGAAGATAGCACACTAAAACCTACACACGAAAAGACCATGAAAGCACGCATCACAAGCATCATGATCCTGAGCCTTGCGTTGGCCCAGTCCGCCACGGCTCAACAAGCTCAGCAACCAGGTAATCCAGAAGACAACGGGTTGATTCCCAAAGCAGATACCTTCTATATCAACGTGCCGCCTGATAGCCTTAATAACGGCAAGGTCGAAAGTCTCGGTGTCGCCATTGCCAACAATGGCAACGTGATGATTGGGTGGGAGGACGACGGCGATGGAGTGACGGACTTCGAAGCGGTCTGGACGCTCTTCGACCCTACGGGCAAATCCCTGAACCAGGACCTTGAGATCAAAGCGGCGGACGGTACCTCAGTGACCTCCAAATACCGCGCCTACTTCCGAAAAGATGGAAGCCCGACGCCAGGTAGCACTTCGTGGGGGCCAAAGATCAAGGCGAACCTGTTCGGGGACGGCATCGGCATGGGAGCAACCAGCTTCGCGCTCGGCCTGGAGGTTCCCGAATTCGCGGCGATTCAAACGACTCCGGCCGGTGAAGCTGGCGACTTTCCCGGCGTTCAACTCTTGTCCAATGATGGAAAACCGGTCGCCATTCTTTCGGGGTTGAGCGACACCGATGCCGATCCGGATGGCAATGTCCGCATCGGGGATTGGGATTATCTGGCAAACGGGAACGTCGTGATTGTCGGGGAAAGCCGGCAGAAAGCCGACTTGGTCAGTCGGTGGAAAGGCGCTGCGGAGGGAAATCACGCCGTGTATCGAATCGTAGATCAGACCGGGAAGGAAGTGCGCGCACTGGGCTTGGTGAGCGCGGTTCCGGAGGCGAATGAAATCTGGCATGGCGTGGCGGTGACCAAAAACGGTTTTGGCGTGCGATTTGTGCTCGGAGGCCGTGCGACCGTCCGCTTGTTCGACAACAGCGGGGCTCCCATCAGCACGAATCTTGATCTCGCCACCATTACTGGAAAAGCGGCTGCCGCGGGTGGCGGCCGAGGGGATGGCGCGGGATTCCACGGGAACGGCAACGACGCCTATGTGGCCATCAGCAGCGGAACCGACGAGCAAGGAGCAAAGCAGGTCTGGTTGACGGTCCTCAATGCCAACGGAACAGTGCGGTATTCACGAGCGGTCACTGATGATGTAACCGTCACCGCACCGGACCGAGTGGATGCGGCCATTGATGCCTCCGGGCGGGTGATCGCGGTTTTCGATGATCCGACCGCGCCGGGAGGATCGAGCCGCCTGGTGATGGGCCGGATGTTTGACGAGACAGGCAAGCCGATCGGTGGAACCTTCATGGTCAGCGAGAAGGAAACGGCCGCGACGGCGTCGCTCGAATCGCGGCGTCCACGGGTCGCCTGGCGCAGCGGTCTTGCGGTGGTGGTTTGGGAAAGCATGAATGAACCCACCACTCCGGACAAGCGTGTCGTGGCAGCGCGCCTATTTAGCACATTCTCACCCGGAAGCGTGGAGTCGGTGGGACTGAAGCGGATCGTTCCGGACACGGCGGTCATCAATCCAAATGCGGACGCGTTAGGAAACTGGGAACCTTACATCAGTGTCTTGGGGAATAGCGTCTTCCTGATCGAAGGCAATACTTTCGCGGAAGGATCCGCCACGGAACAGCGCTTCGTGGTAGCGCTCCAGCCTGTGGACGGAAAGCCGATGAAGCTCGGTGAAGGATTTTACACCGACGATGGCAAGCCATTCAAAGGCCAGATCAATGCCTCGCGCCAAAATGGCAATCCTGGCCGTGTGGCTGGAGACAAGAGGCCCGGAGCCGTGAACTTTATCGTGGGGGCGGAAGCTTCACCTCACGCTTATGACGGATTTCAATCGGACAACCGGTGGAAGCTGGGTTTCGACCGCGGGGCAGACGGACGCTATGCAACGGTCCAGACTTACAAACTCGATTTGGCCTCCCTAACTCAGACTCCGTTGAGCAAGGCCATCGATGCAGTCAACGGCCGCTTGACCACCGGCACCCCTGCCACCGCTCCCGAAATCGGCCGATTCGGCGGAGAAGTCGCCGGGCTCGACGACGGGAATTTTGTGGCCGTGGTGGATGATCGCTCCAACGCGCATGCCAGCGAACGGGCCACCACAGCCGTCATCCTCAAGCCGGACGGGTCGATCGCGAAAGACACATTCCTGATCGCCAACGGCGACATTTGGTCCAACGTCAGCGCCTACAAAGGCGGCTTCGCCGTTCGCCGAGGCGGCATCATCTTCTTCTACGACAATAGCGGGACACTGAAGGGCCAGGTCGATCAAAACACCGCCGGTGAAACGGGCTTTGACCGTGGCCGCGGCGACGGCACACGGATCGCAAGCCATATCAACAGCCCGTATGTCTTCCTGGCCGGCGGAATTGGCGGGAGCTTGGTGAAAATCGCGGCGTTTGATTCGCGCGATCAAAAGTTCGTGGCCATCACGGAGGCGAGCGAGCCTGCCTTTGCCGGAGCCTTCAACCGTGTGAACTTGGCTGTGGACGCGTTGAACCGGATCGTCGTCTCCTGGGTGGCCAAGCCGCCCAGTTATGAGGCCGATCAAGTCGCGGCGCGAGTGCTGGGATACGACGAGGCTAAAAAGTCGATCGTCCCGCTCTCAAAGAGCTTCTTCCCGTTCATCAACAACGCCAAGGCGGGAGGAATTCGTTCGTTGCAGATGAGCGTCGCGATGACGACCAAGGAGATTTGCATCGCGGCCAAAGGCGAGATCAATCTGCAAGGCAAACCAGAACAGGGAGCAAACTCTCCCAGAGAGCTGAATTTCTACACGGTCATCAGCCATCCGGATCCGAAGGATGATCCGACGCCCCCAGTCGGTGGCGCGCCGACCCAACCTGTTCAGCTTTATGCCAACCCGGCAGGCGGATGGACTTACACTCTGGATGGAACCAAAGCGACCGGGGGCGCAGCCAATTCCGGATTCACTTCTCTAGATGCAAGCTGGAGCCATGACAACGGCTCTGACGAATGGGATGGCTCGCCGATTGGAGGCACATTCGGCGCAGCCAACCGCCCCGGCGGCGTCAGTTCCATCGACGGCTACTTGCGGATTCAGGACACCGGAGATCCGCGGGACTTCGGATTTGCTGATCCGAGCAGCATCCGCAAGATTTATCTTGGGCATGATATCACGAAGGAAGGAGCGTCTCGCACGGTGCTGGAC
>JACQWK010000558.1 GCA_016209525.1 Verrucomicrobiota bacterium | reverse complement strand
GTGCTTGGATGAAACGCTCCTCCTCTCCCCGGCCCTCTCCTCCACTTCGTGGAAGAGAGGGAGTTACGCCGTTGGAGACTCGGTGGCAGTGGCAAGACGCGCCCCTGCGGCCGGCTCTGCTCGCCCCTAATTGGGCTCGACAAAGTCGGAGGCGCCGGTGCATTCTGCGCGATGCGTGGCATCCCGCTTTCACGAGACCCTGGTTGTGCTATTGCCGTTGGCAGCGGCCAGCGCGACCTTTGCGGCTCTCGAGTATGACGGGGACGGCCAGACGGAGATCGTCTGGCAAAGAACTGACACGCCTCAATTCGCCGCGTGGTTCCTGGAGCAACACAATTTCGTCACTTCGGGATGGATCCCCAACGACGTTCGCGCGAACTCCCGTATTGCCGCGGTCGCTGATTTCAATCGGGACGGACACGCGGATCTGTTATGGCGCTCCCCTTCGACCGGAGAGAACGAAATCTGGTTGATGAACCGCACGAATCGCGTGGCACGGCTCCTCCTTGCGTCAAGCTCCACCGAGTTCGAAGCGATTGGCGCCGCCGACTTCAATGGCGACGGTTATCCGGATATCCTCTGGCGAGATCCCGCCCGGAGCATCACGGCGGTCTGGTACATGGAAGGAACGAAGTGGACCGGTCGTGCCGAAGTGCTGCCGCAGGAATCGGAGTTCGATTGGACCCTGGCTGCGACCGGGGATTTCAACCACGACGGCTATGCCGACATCGTCTGGCACGATCGGTATTCCGGGCGGAATTTTCTCTGGTTGATGAAGGGCACTGAATTGCTGGAAAGTGTCGAACTCCAGCCGCAACCGGATTTTCGCGCCCAATTGGTCGGGAGCGGCATCTTCAATGTGTTGGGAAATGCGGATTTGCTTTGGCGGCACGCCAACGGACAAAACTCGGTCTGGCTGATGAGCGGGACACAGTATTTGTCTTCCGCCGCCCTGCCTGCGGAATTCGACAGTAACTGGCGGATTGCCGGTGCCGGAGGATTCACCAACGGGATGCGCCTGAGCGCCATCGCCGATGTCCAGTCTAGGAGCCTGACCTTGCTCTGGCGTCACGGATCAGTCCTGCCTCCGGCCATCGAACGGCGGCCCTTGGGGCAAACCGCCTGGGAAGTTGTCGCCACGAACTACCTCCCGGCCCGGCTCACAAACACGGATCTACTGATCGGACAGCGTTATGAGTATCGAGTGGCCGGTGAGACCCTGCTGACTGCGATCGCCGAGGCGCCGATCGAGGAGCGCGGAAAGGTTATTCTTGTGATTGAAGAATCGTTGGCTGGGCAGATCGCGGACGAACTCCAGTTGTTGAAGGCCGACTTGATCGGCGACGGATGGTCCGTTGTGTCCACTAACGTTCCGCGACATGACGATGACATCTGGGCCGATAACCTTGAGCCGATCGCTTCCATCAAATCGTTTATTACGAATGCCTACTTCCAAGATCCGGCGATGACGAAGGCGGTGTATTTGATCGGTCACGTACCCATTCCTTATTCCGGTTTTCATAACCCGGATGGCCACGGCAGCCGGGCGTCGCCGGCGGATCTCTACTACGGCGATGTGGACGGCATCTACACCGATTCCAAAGTGAATTTTACGAGTTTCCTCGAAGGACCGACTCTCTCCCGGCACGGCAATCTTATCGGTGACGGCAAATTCGATCAGAACAAAATTCCGGAGAATGCGCAGGGTGTTGCGGAGCTGGAACTGGCGGTGGGCCGGGCTGATTTCGCCAACCTGCCGGCGTTTGGCCCAAGGACCGAAATCGAACTGACCCAGCGATATATTCGTAAGACGCACCGTTATCGGCACAAGGAGATCGTGTTGCCCGACCGCGTTGTTGTCGGGACCTACTTCCCTTTTGGCCCGAATCGCACGGCTTACGACGAAGCCCTCAAGGTCGGCAGCCGCTTATTCGGCGTTCGACCGGACCAAGTAGTGGAAGGCGACGCGTTCGATCCCAAGAACTCGGCCGTTTGGGGCATCCTGGGCGGATTCGGGTTACCGTTTGCGGTGATCGGGCGTGATTGGTGGTATCACCAGACCGCTGACATGGTTCACCTCGACCTGGAACCGAGACTCGCCTTCGCCAGTCTGTTTGCTTCGTACACATTTGATTTTGCCTACGTGGACAACTTCATGCGCGCTTTCTTGGCGGCGCCGACCTACGGATTGGCCATCATGTGGTTCCGGCCAGTGCTGGGGGACGGAATTCCGCTGGCGTTCGAATCGCTCGGTTTGGGTGAACCGATCGGGAGCGGTTTCGTTCGATCGATTAACGAAAGTCAACGCCAGACGGTGGCAAATACCTATATCGCATTGCTCGGCGACCCGACGCTCAGGGCCCAGGTCACAGCTCCGCCGAGGATTGTGCCCAGGAATCCCGATTCGTTTTCCACGGTGCAATGGGAAGTTCCGCTGGAGACCAATACGACCTTTGTCGTTTACCGTTCGATGAACCACCTCGACGGCCCATGGCTCCGCCTGACTCCGACGCCGGTCACTGGCACGAATTTTTCCGAACTCTTCCCGCCTTATGGTCCCAAGCTTTATCAGGTCCGCGCGGCACGATTGGTCGCCACGGGCAGCGGATCATACACCAACTTGAGCCAAGGGGTGTTCGTCGAGGAGCCGCAGAATCAGTGAATCGGCTACGGCCGAAACAGCTCGCGATGCGGTTCGTTGTCTGTGTGCCATCGCCTGAGAAAACGGGGATCGTAATCCAGCAACAGCTCGCGAATCTTGATCGACTCCGCGTGGCCGTCGCAGAACGCGACGTTGAGTTTGCTTTGGTGGCGCTGGCTGACAACCTTCGTCTCGACGCTGATGGCGCTGAAGTCATCCAAATTATGGAGCTTGCGCGCGAGCATCTCCAACCCCATCACAATTTGGTCCGCCTTTGTGGACCAGGTGGAATAGGCGTCCCCCGTAGCGATCATGTCAGCCGGTATTTTGACCTCCGATTCGCGAGTGGCGATGCTGGTCATTTTGGCTTGGGGAGCGAACTTGCCAGCCAAGCCGAATTGATAAGCGTCGTCCGGGCCGGCACTGCCCACGTTGTATCCGTAGCTGCCGATTGACACGTAGAAGAATTCTCCGTGATCGCGTCCATCGTAGGGTTCCCATTTGAAGTTGGGGCAATGGAACAGATCGTTGGTCCATTTGCTCACGAGGTAGGGCTTCAAGTCATCGTACCACTTGGCCCCGTCGGGAGTGCCCTGGGCCTGGCGGGTTGCCAGCAAGGGGTAGTGGGTGTTTTCGTGGACGTACATTTGAAGCGCGAGGGCCAATTGCCGCAAGTTGCTCCGGCACCGGGCCGATTGGCCGGCCGCTTTGGCAACGGATAGACTTGGGACCAAGAGTGCCGCGAGAATGGCGATGACAGCTATGACAACAAGAAGTTCGATGAGGGTGAAGGCGGACTTTTCAAGGCACGTGCGGCAGCAATTCCGCCCATGAACCCACCCACTCCCTGCCCCCACTCTTGTTGAATCAACGACGGGATTGCGTCGCTGCCGAAAACGTCTTGCTCTTGCTCGTAATCTTAATCTCTCCAGGGAATTGCAGAATGAGATTAAGCGCAGGAGCAAGTGCAAGAAACATCGGACCGTCCTTAATGCAACAGCAGGACCCTTTGCCCCTCCCATGAGCGGTGTGGCCCCGCTTGTCGCCATTGTCCGTTCACCTCCTGGGAGCGATTCAGGGGTGGGCTCAAGAACGCTCTGCGCTCCACTCGGCCGGCTCGTTCGCGGTCTGTGAGCGAGTCGGGTTGGGAGAGGCGCCCGTCGAGCCCTGGAATGGCTTCGGACAATGAGGCTAGGGCTCGACGGGAGTCTTGCCCCACACATTTTGGTTGCGGCTGCGCCGTGATACGCCTTCGATGGCCTCAGAACGGTCACTCACTGAAACAGTTCCAGGTGGGGCTCATTATCGACGTGCCAACGTTTGAGGAATTGAGGCCTAAGGTCGAGCAACAGTTCCCGATGGTTGTTCGATTCCACATGGGCATCCCCGAACACAACATTGAGTTTTCCCATATGCCGGTCGCCACTCTTGCCTCCTCCTCCTCCTCCCTGTTCACCTTCGGAATCTCCAGAATCCCACTGTGTTGGCAGTTTGCGTGAGAGCGTTTCCAATCCGACGAGAATGACGCGCCGTTGCTGCGAGAGGGTCGAGAAAGCGTCTCCGGTCGCGATCATGTCGCTCGGAACTTTGACGTCCTTGTCCGAGATTGGGAATTGAGTTAAGGCACCTTGCGGAGTGAATTTGCCGGCCAACCCGAATCTTGGCGACCCGTTTGCATCCGACGTGCCGATATTGTAGGCGTAACTCCCAATCGAGAGCTCGAAAACGTTCTCGTCAATCTGGCGGCCATCAGCGACAAATCCGCGGTAGCTCGGGCAAGCGAAAAGATCGTTCGTCCATCGCTGATGCACGTAAGGTTCCAGGTGATCATACCATTTCAAACCGCCCGGATTCTCCGGCCCGAGTTGGGAGGCCAGCAATGGATAATACTCGTAGTCTTGAACATACAGATGCAGCGCGAAGCCCATCTGGCGGAGGTTGCTGCGGCACTTGGTGGCGCGGCCTTGCTCCTTAGCGCGGTGCAAAGATGGCAAAAGCAGCGCCGCCAGGATGCCGATGATGGCAATGACGACGAGCAATTCGATAAGGGTGAAAGCGTTTTGGGTCGTTCTCCGGGCATTTGGGCCTGGACCGGGTGAAGCACAGGCATTGGTCATCATTCTAAACTTGAAGAAGTGCTGCAGGATATGTGCCACAGATATGAATATGCTGCAACCGAGAACCCAGCCCGGCGCGTCTGCGAGGTGTATCCTGGAGTTGTTGGCGACGGGATGTGGCAGCAGGCGAGACGTCCGCCGCTACAGTCACCAGCGCGACAAACAGTTGCTGCGACAATCGAATGGGGAGGGATTCGGCACCTTCACTGACGAGCCACCTTTTCCTCGCGTTCAAGCAGGGCCTCCGCGAGCTGCCGAGCTGCCAGGGATTGTTCGCCAAGCATCCGGGCGAGTTCGTGGATGCGATCTGCTCTCTCCAAAACCTTTATCTCCGAAACCGTGCGGCCTCGTTTGATCTGTTTCGTGACCAGAAAATGGGCATCGGCGGGCGCGGCGACTGGCGCCAGATGAGTGATGCAGAGCACCTGGTGTTTCCGGGCGATCTGACGCAGTTTGGCGCCGACCGTCTGAGCGGTTTCACCTCCGACGTTCGCATCGACCTCATCAAAAACAAGAACCGGCACCGCGTCTTCGGCTGCGAGAACCGTCTTGAGCGCCAACATCACGCGCGCCATCTCGCCCGAAGACGCGATGGCGCGCAACGGCCGCGGGGGTTCGCCGACGTTGGGGGCGAAAAGGAATTCGATGGTGTCGAAGCCAGAAAGTGGGATTTGAGATTTGAAATCTGAGATTTGAGATTGAGTGTTCAATTCCACGTCGAAGCGGCTCTGGTTGAATCCAAGGTCGGTCAGTTGCGCGGCAACGGCACGGCAAAGTTTTGGGATGACCTTTCGGCGTTGTTCGGACAACTCTTGCCCGGCACGCTCCAGCTCGCCATCAAGTTGAGTCAGCGCGGCGTTGATCCGGGCCAGTTCGGTCTCCCGCTGTTCGAGTTGTTGGAGTCTTTGCAGAGCTTGCTGGCCAAAAGCGATCACATTGGTCAAAGACCCTCCATACTTCCGCTTGAGCGATTGGATCAAATTCAGCCGCTCCTCCAATTCCTGAAGACGTTCCAGGTCGATGTCCACGCGATCCGCATAATTGCAGAGTTCATTGTGCAGGTCCTTGAGCGCGGAGACCACCTGGGCTTGGAGTTCAAGCAACGGGACGCCGGCGGGGTCGAGGGCTCTGAGTTCTTTAAGAGTCCGGCCAAGCGTACCGGCTTGGGCCAGCAGAGAGCCTTCCTCATCGCTGATCAAAACCGTCGCAGTGCGAGCGAGTTGTTGGAGTTTGGCGGCGTTGCTGGCGCGGCGGTGTTCCTGCTCGAGTTCCTGGTCCTCGTCCGGGCGAAGCTTGGCGGATGCGATTTCGTTGGCCTGAAAGCGAAGCAAATCGATTTGCTGCTGATAGGTTTTCTCATCGACGATGAGGCTCGACTTGTCTGCCAGCAGGGCCTCTCGCCGCCGAACTTGTTCCGCAAATCGGTCCCGCAAGAGCTGTAACTCCCCAAACGAATCCAGAATCACCAGTTGCTGTGCCGGATGGATCAATGATTGGTGCTCGTGGGGTCCGTGAATATCGACGAGCCACTCCCCGACAATCGCCAACGTTTGGAGGGACGTCGGGGAGCCGTTGATGAACTGCCGATTCGTGCCGGCGGTTGTCAACGTTCGCTTCAGAACCAGTTGATTATCTTCGCACGGTTCGATGCCATTGTTGTCGAGGAACTGGCGGAGAGGAGCGCGGAGATGGATAATCTCGAAGACGGCTTCAACCGTGCAACTCTCGCATCCGCTCCGGATAAACGTGCGGTCGGCTCTTTCGCCGAGGACGAGGTTGAGCGCGCCGATCAGCACGGATTTTCCGGCGCCGGTTTCGCCGGTGATGACATTGTAGCCGGATCTGAAATCCACGATCAGATCCTCCACGAGCGCGAGGTTCTTGATCCGGAGAGTGGTCAGCATGGCGAAAATGTTCGTTGCACTTTGGCGAATGTGGTAAGATTCAGCAAAAATAAAATGGCGTTCTCGTTCGTTTTTCTTGGTTCCGGGACCTCGCAGGGCGTTCCAATCATCGGCAAGGAGTATCCGCCGGAGTTCTTGGCTAACCCAAAGAACCACCGCACCCGCCCGTCCCTTTACGTGGCCACCGATCAAGTCAAGTTGGTGATCGATACCACGCCGGATTTTCGGACGCAGGTGCTGCGGGAGAACATCCGTTGGTTAGACGCGGTGATCTTCACGCATTCGCATGCGGATCACATCATGGGATTGGATGATTGCCGGCGTTTCTGCGATCTTCGAGGAGGCAAGGCGTTGCCCGTGTACGCCAGCGCCGCGACGATGAAGGATTTGCAGCGAGTGTTTGCATACGCGTTCAACGGCGGACCGATTCCCAAGGGCTATTTTATTCCGGAGCCACACGTAATCGATGGGCCCATCTCCTTGGGCGATCTCCGGATCACCGCGCTCCCCTTGCCCCACGGTGCGATGCCGGTGAACGGATATCTGTTCGAACAGGCCGGAGTGAAGCGGCTGGCCTATCTCAATGATTGCCGGGAAGTTCCGGCTGAGGCCATCACTGCCGTGCGCGGAACGGAGGTGATAGTGCTCGATGCCCTGAGGAAGACTCCACACCCAACTCACATGTCGTTGGACGAGGCATTGACCGCCGCGCGGCGGATCAACGCGGCACGAACGCTATTCACGCATTTGACACATGACTACGATCACGATCTGGATCAAGCCGAACTTCCCGCCGGCGTTGAACTTGCTTATGACGGCTTGAAAGTGGAGTGCTCGCACTGAACACTTATACAGTGGCAACGACACGGCTTGGTATGCAGATTCGATTGATTGGGCCAATCTTAGGCCCGTTGTTTGCGGCAACACTGCTGCTTGATGAAGCCTTTGTTTCGTCGTCTGCATCCGCAGCGGGTCAAGGTGATTCAGTGATTGTGGTTTACAACGCGAACGCTGCTGAGTCGAAGCGCCTGGCCGAATACTATGCGGCTCGACGAGAGGTTCCGGCAAACCAACTCCTGGGATTAGATTTGCCGACCTCGGAGGCGATGACCCGGAGAGAATATCAGAAAAAATTGCAGCAACCGATTCTTGAGAGATTTGAGAGGCTGATGGGGCTTGGCGCGGAGGCTGGGACGGCCCGGAAACGGCTGCAATCAGGCGGCCCATCCGCTTCGACTGGGGCGAGTGTTCGATACGCCGTCTTGTGTTACGGAGTGCCCCTGCGAATCGGCGAGGATTCAACGTTAAAGGAGGATGACCTCGAACGAATTCCGGCGCAGTTGCGCAAGAATGAAGCAGCGGTGGACAGTGAACTAGCCTTGTTGCCCCGGAATGGCACGCGCCCCCGCTGGTACGGACCTTCGCCCAATCCTTGCTACGGAACGACCAACCAAGCCTATTTGAACCCGACCAACGGCGTTTTGATGGTGGCGCGGCTGGACGGCCCGAGTGTTGAGGTCGCTCGCGGACTGATCGATAAAGCGATCCAAGCCGAACAGGAGGGGCTGTGGGGACGGGCCTATTATGACGCGCGCGGTTTGACCAACGGAAACACCAAGATCGGCGATGACTGGATCAAAGGCGCGGCGGAAGTGAGCCGGCGCGTTGGCTTTGAGACGATCCTGGACAACAAAGAGGAGCGCTTCGCCGCCGGCTTTCCCATGAGCCAGATTGCGCTTTATGCGGGATGGTACGAGCCTAACGGCCAAATCTCGGGACCGTTTGCGCGCCCGCATGTTGAGTTCATGCCCGGCGCGTTGGCTTACCACCTCCATTCGTTCTCGGCACAAACGGTTCGTTCTACGAGTCAAGGCTGGGTGGGGCCTCTACTCGAGAAAGGCGCGACCGCCACCTTCGGCTTCGTGCACGAGCCCTACCTGGAGTTTACGCCTAACATCGCGATACTCTTTCATCGATTCCTCGCGCTTGGATTCAGTTTCGGCGAAGCCGCCTATGCATCGCAGACGTTTCTCTCTTGGCAGACAACGGTTGTGGGAGATCCGCTTTACCGGCCATTTGGAAAATCGCCGCGAAGGCAGCATGAAGAATTGTTGCTCAACGAAAGCGGCGCGTTGGAATGGTGGCACCTCAAGGTGGTCAACATGAACCTCGCGGCCGATCAACCCGCCGGCGACTTGATTGAGTATCTGGAACATACGCCCCAACTGCCCCTGAGCGCGGTCCTGCTCGAAAAGCTGGGAGATCTTTACTTCTCGCGAGCGAAGTTCCTGGAAGCGATCACCGCCTACCGGAAAGCCGCCTCGCGAGCCTCCTCACCACAGCAGAAGGTTCGCCTCGCGCTTGAGCTGGGCCGGACGTTGGAATTATCCGGCGCTGCCGGAGAGGCCTATGCCGTGTATCAAGGCTTCGTCAAAGATTTTTCTGAGTATCCGGATCTCGTGAACGTTTATCGCAAGCTCGTGAATCTGGCCGATCACCTCAAACGGCCGGAGGAAAAGGAGCAATATCAACGGGAGATCGAGCGTTTGAGCTCCGTTCCGTCCGCCTGAGTGGGACGAGTGGTTCAACCGTCGATTCCCCAACTTAGGGCGAGGCTTCCGGGATGCCTCTCCGAGCGGTCCCAGGGCACAACGCCGAGGCTCAGATATCCCGATTCCGTGGACTTCGGCTCCGGTCAAACCGAACCATTTTCGTGCCAAAGAATCGTGCCTATGCACGATTCTTTGGCACGCGCTGCCTCGGACTAGACTTGCAGCAATTTCTTTGATTCAGCCAACTTTTCCCAGCCGCTACGGCCTGCAAGGACGCGCGCCGCAGCGAGGTGTCGCAGTAATGCTAAGCGCCCATCCCCTCTTCAAATGAGCCGGAGGCGACCGGGAAGCAAAGGTGGTCGCGGACATACTGGATCCCGTTGGTGCTCGTCGCATCCAGATCGCGGTAGGCGCTTTCCGCTTCCACGACCAGAGGCGCCGTCTGGGTTTTCATGATTTCCCGATACCGCTTGGGATAACCGATGTTGAGGAGAAGCTCAGCATAGCGGACCATGTTCAAGTCGCCGGAGGGGATATCGACGAACTGCATGGCGCGTCCGGGCCAGTTCGGTTCCATTTTTCGCAGGGGCACACTCGGTCGAACCACGAAATTTTTCACGTGGCACGCATACACGCGCGGCGCGACTTTGGTGAACCGCGTTTCCCAACTCTCGCCTTCCCAGCAATGCGAGGGGTCCGCGTTGACCGTCAGACATTTGTCGCCGTCGCAGATTTCCACGAGGCGATTGAAATCGTCGGCGCACATGGCCGCGGTTCCCGGGTGGATTTCGTGCGCGAGGTACAGGCCGAGCTTATTGGCGTATTGCCGGATCTTGGCCGTTTTCTTGACGAATCGGTCCTCGCCTTCCTTGATCAAATCATAGTCGCCGCCCTTCCAGAAACCCCACGGATAACCGGTCGCGATCTCCCAGCCGAAAGCGACGCCCCAGAACATCGGCAGGATCTTGATCCCAAGTTCTGCGCAGAGATCCATCAGTTTCAGGAGATAATTCTCCGCCCATTTTTCGATTTCCTGCGGCGACTTTTTCGCGACGTCTCCTGGAATAAACGGACGAATCGTCGGGCTGCCGGTCCACGCCGTTGTGTGAACCCAGACTGGGCAGTGGCAAGAAATACCATCGAGCGTCATACCGCGATCATCGAACGTCTGTCTGATTTCCTTTGCGCTTTTGAAGAGTTTCCCGCCCTGGATCATGTAGTTCGAGGGTTGTGCGCCGCTTGCGCCAGAACGCTTGGCGTAATCGAGAAAATCGGGCAGGCTTTTAGCCCCATGTTGTGCGCCTTCGATGCTTGGATGAAAATAGGTCTGTGCCATAGGAGTTCCCTAAATTTGATTCGTTTTCTTCGGTTGTTCCGCCGCCGTGACGAAGAATGCCGTTGACTCACTGTCACTCACGACAGGACCGCCCGCTTTCAGTGCCATGTGAGTCCGAGTCTCGCCGCGCCAGACGGAACAACTCTCAGTTCAGATATTCCAGCCTCCCCAAGAATCCCAGGTTGGCTTTAGCACCACGGCGCGCGACCTCAATGCTCGGTTCAATTTGAAGCTGCACCATAGCACCAGAAAGAGATAAGCGACGCCCCGAAAGAAATCAATCCTAATCTATGCTTTATCAAGGGCTTCCGTTCCTTGTCAGGAGGTTTTGAACTGCTCCGCAGAGAACGAAACACTCCACTTCCTGGTAGGAGATCCCTCGCGGCGAAAGAGTGCTCTGAATGAGTTCAAACTCTCCAACCTTCCAGCGGCCGATTTCCCCGATACCCGCTTCCTGGATCACTCGGCCGACTTCTCGCGCGGCACTCGGGCCCGCCTTGATGCGCCCAAGAGTCAAGTGCGGATGGAAACTTCGGTTGTCCGACTGACGGCCAAAATCCTTGGTCTGTTGCTCGATTCGGATCTGCAACTGCTCGAGGACCGGAAGATCGCCGGTCAGCCCAAGCCAAACGACATTCGGCCGCTGGAAGGATGGGAAACAGCCGGAACCCGTGATTGACAACTCGAACGGTCTGACTCCTTCGCAAGCCATCCGCAAGGCGGCGGTCAGCGACGCAACTTGAGTCGAGTCCACGTTCCCGTAGAATTTGAGCGTCAAATGAAGTTGCTCTCCTCGTACCCAGCGCACGGGATTCTTTCGAAAAAGCCTTTGCAGCCGCTCCTGTAATCTGAGGATTTCAGCTTTCAAATCGGGCGCCACCGGGATGGCCGCAAACGCGCGGATGGAACCAGGCTCTGCCATGGGCGATCTCAGATTTCTAAATCGAATTTCCAGTCGAGATAAGACAATTCGAATTGAAAGCGTTGTTTCAAATGCCCTTGACCCGTCCTACGGACACCCTCTCCTCATCCGATGGGAGGGGGTGGGGATGCACTGCTGTTGAATTAAGGAGAGTCCGATGTTTCTTGCTCTTGCTCCTGCTCTTAATCTTACTCTGCAACTTCCTGGAGAGAGTAAGATTACGAGCAAGAGCAAGATGTCTTCGGCACAAACGTGAGCCCGTCCATAATTCAACACCAGTGGGGTGGGGATGAGGGGTCTTCGTCCCATTTTGAAAGTGAATTGGAATAAATCCCACTTCACTGCTTGGCCGCGATCCGTGACCGGACAAACCAGGCAATCCCGATGACCAGGCCAAGGACCACCACGATGTCCGCCTGATGCGAGTATTTCTGCACTACGGTCCAGTGTTCGCGCAGTTTCATGCCGCAAACCAACAGAAACGTGTTCCAGAGCGTGGCTCCCAAAAACGTCATGCCCAAAAACGGCCCGAGCGGCATCTTCCCCATGCCCGCTGGAATCGAAATGAAATGCCGAATCACCGGGATGAACCGGCTGATCAAGATAGCCCATGCGCCTTGCCGTTTGTGGAAGAATTTTTCCGTGAGCTCGAGATCATGCCGGTTGAGCAGCAAAAACTTGCCGACCTTCAAAATCAAGGGTTTGCCACCATAAAATCCCATCCAGTAGGAAAGTAGCGAGCCCCCAATCGAACCGAGGCTCGTCGCCAGAATTGACAGACCGAGATTCCACTTGCCGTCTGCGACTTGGAAGCCCACGAAAGGCATGACCGCCTCGCTCGGCACAGGCGCGATCATGCTTTCCAACGCCATGAGGAAAGCCGCGCCGGTGTAGCCGGCGGAGTCCAAGATTTTGACGGCGAGTTCAGAGATTTTCTCGGTGATCATTCGTTTGCCAGTACGGTCGAGGTCTGCGGTTTTTGCGCGCAGACAATGGCAAATTTGCCGTCGCTACAGCAATGGAAATCTGTCTCGGGTTGTAGGTAGGGATGGAGCGCCTGCGCCGTCACCGCCGCGTGCAGCGGCGGAACAGTGCGGGCTGGCAGTGAAATCGTCCCTACTCCTTTTCAGAAGTGTTCCGCGCCTGCACGGCGCGGGGACACCGCAGGCGCGGCGTCCCTACCCTGCTAGGCGCGTGGAACATTCGGGCTTGGTCTAGGCGCCTCGATACACGCACCGCGCCGTGCAAGTTTCCGCCACGACTACTTCGCTCAACAAAGGCAGGCTGGGTTTCAAGCGGGTCCAAATCCACGCCGCGATATTTTCACTCGTGGGATTCTCCAAGCCAGGGACGTCGTTAAGGTAGCGGTGATCGAGTTGCTCCCAGAGCGGTTTGAACTTCTCGGCGATCTCGGCATAATCCATCAACCATCCGAGCTCCGGGTCGCACGGTCCGGCGATGACCACCTCCACCTGAAAGCTGTGGCCGTGCAAACGGCGGCATTTGTGCGATTCGGGCAGCCGCGGCAACAGGTGCGCGGCTTCGAATTGGAAGGTTTTTCGTAATTCGACTTGCATATCATTGTTCCCAATCGGTCCAGGTCACAAGCTCCGCCAGTGACGGCCTTCCATCATGCCGCCAAGTCAAAGGCGGCTTTTGCATCCGGCCTATTGGACAAATCCGGCTTGCTCCCCAGCGCGCGAGCTCAGCGGCAATCGTGCGGCCGCGGCCTTCGGGAGCCGCGAGGCCGACGGTGGAGACCTGTCCGCGCACCGCATCGGCCCCTTGCAGCGCCTCGGTCAAGTTGGCGACGCTCTTGACGTAAATGAAACGGTTGAGGCACGACATCTGAAAGAGCGGATTGGCTTCGTAAATGACGGTCCAGGCCGTGGACTGCTCGCTGAACCAACAACGGGTTTCCGGACTGTGAGCGGCCCGCACTTCGTAAAAGGCGCGGCGAGAAGCAATCGAACCGCCTGTTTCCGGCGAAACGGCGCCGCGTGGTTCGATCTCTTCTCGTTTGGCCAGCTCCGACGAAAGAGCTTCGGCGAATTGCTCCGGCGAAACGCGCCCTCCGCATTCGACATAGAACGCGTGCGGCGAAAGGCAGCCGAGCTGATTCCAAGCCGCCACATCCTCAGCCGCTCGGGCCGCAAGCTTGGGGAGTCCGAAACGATCCAGCACTTCTTGAGCGATGTAGCCAAAGCTGATCCTGTGCCCATAGCTAAGGAAACGAACTTCGTTGGGCACGCGCTGTCGGATCGAGGCCAGCGTTTCGTCCGAACCCGTCGCCGTGACGCAATCCGCGGCTCCGAAGATGGCCGCTTCGAGAGGCTCCTGACCGCCAGGCCATTCGACGACCTCCAGACAAGCTCCGAGCTTTGGCTCTGTTTCGTAAAGAGAATGTGCGAACAGGCGAGGCAGGAACGCTGTGCCGGAAGCGCATTTCACCACCTGGGCGGCGCGCACGAGAAAGCCAAGCACAATACTCAGCAAGGCTGGGTTCGGAATGTTGCCGGCGCAAATGTGGAGGAGGAGGCTTGGACCTCGAGCCAGTGCCACCCTCTGGCCTTTGCTCTCCGTGGGTGTTGACACCAAGTCGTCCAAGCGCTGTTCGTGGCCGAGGTCCTGACTGATGAGGTCTTGCAGGCTATCGCCGCTCAGTTGCGTGAAAAAGTTGTCGAGCCCCGCGGCAATCGTCGCCCGCGAGAAGCCGGTCTCCGCTGGACCGAGTTCCAAGGCGCGCTTTCGAAAAGGAAATTCGTCGTGCAGCCAGTTTTGCGAGAGATCGTGGAAAACTTGGATGAGGCTGCGCGTGGAGCGGCGGGCGAGATACTCGCGTCGGTTTCGCCGCAGTGTCTGGCAGGCTTCGGTCAAGAGCTCCGGGCTCAGTGCCGCTTCCCGAGGAAGGTCGGCGAGAAAATAATTGGGCAGGTTCATGGCGACTCAACCGCCAGCAACGAGCAGCCTCGCGGCTCGGCGAGAGCGGCGCGGCCGAGCACCTTAAAACCGTCGCCCTGCCGCGTCCCGAGGTCCTCCGTTTGAATGGCCATGACGGAGCGGAGGTTGGCCAGGTCGAAAACTCGGATCAAACCAGTCTCCCCCTCCCCAACCTCGCGCCCGGTTTCGGGGGAGATAATCTGGACTTTCGCCCAAGGCGGAAAGCGGAAGCGCCTTTCGGCAATTTCAAATTTCAGATTTGAAATTTGAGATTCATAGGTGCCGGCCACGCAATCGTACGCCTGAGAACTCAGTTCACTCATGCCATACTCGCAAACGATCCGCGTGAGCGGGATTCCCAAGCGATCCGTGATGAGGCCGTACAATTCGGTTTTTGTCAGAGCGCGCGATCGGCCTTTGTACCCTCCGGTTTCAAGAACGCGCGAACCGGGCGGAAGCTGAAGGCGACGCTGCTTTTCGTTCAGCCAGTCCAACAGTTCAACCAAGGAGAACGCCGTCCCAAGCAAAACCACGGATTGATCGTCGGCGGTCGCTTGAGCCAGGGCGGCCCAGGCCAGGTCTCGGTCCAAAATCCAGCCGCCGCGCTCGTCTAATTTGCCGGCAAAATCTGCACGGTTCGGCGCAAATTCACGACGAACGGTCTCCAGCATGTAAACCAGGGAAGAATTCGGCGCGCGAGCGGGACAAGGAGTCAGAATCACAAAGCGGAAGTTGGATTCCGCGGCCGGCGAATCCAGAGCAAATCTTGGAATTGAAGCTGAATGAAGCGACGGTGCAACCACCTCCGTACCTCTCCCAGGGAGGGGAGCTTGTTCGGACACGTCCGAAAGGAGGTCACCTTCTGGGAGGGGCGCAGGCGTCGGTGACTTCTGGCTAAACTGCTGAACATCCGCTTCCGGCAAGACGTGGCGCCCAAACCAGGGAAGCAGCGAAGCCTCGTACACTTCGAGAGACTCCGCATTGTGGAAATGGCGGCTGGGCCGGTGCGTGGTCGTGCCGCTCGAATGGAAAACCGCAGTTCGTTCCTCGACCGGCAAACTTGAGAGATCGAAATCTTTGAATGCCGCGGCAGG
Source organism: Verrucomicrobiota bacterium (assembly GCA_016209525.1). Classification (GTDB taxonomy): domain Bacteria; phylum Verrucomicrobiota; class Verrucomicrobiia; order Limisphaerales; family SIBE01; genus VHCZ01. Next base: position 1,395 of record JACQWK010000558.1, on the reverse strand, counting down.
AATCGCGGGGATGTCATACCACCTGGCTACACCGCCGGAGTCCACTCCCCGCGCCTGACAAAATCGGCGGTAGGCCGGAACGCGGTCGTATTGGAGCGTGAACAGGGCCGAGGCAAGGGCGTTGAATTCGGCAGCAAAGGCTTCGTCCCGGAAGTGGGGTGGGGACTGGTCGCCTTGCGAGCAGCGGCGGATCAATCCGCGCAGCCGTGCAATATGCTCTTGAAAGCTCAGACGCTGGGTCATGCGGTTTTCTTTCGGTGGTTCGGACGAATCCGGCTGGTTTTCCGCCACAACCGGAATCAACCACCCATTCACGGCTTGAGCTCGCGCAAGCGTATGTTGCGCCACCGGACCTGAAGCGGATCGGCGCGTTTGCCCACCCCGTGGACCTGCAAACCGATAAAACCGCTCCGCGTCATGTCGTCCTTCACGTCCGTGACTTTCACGCCGTTGACCCACGCCTGGATACGGTCGCCCTGGCAGACGATGCGGTATTTATTCCACTCCTCTTTCTTTACGAGGTTGCGGATCTCGTCGGTCGGTTGCTCGGGGTTGAGGAAGTTGGCTCGGCGCGCTTCGTCATAGATTCCACCTGAAAAGCCGCCGACGGCGATTTCCACCTGATACCCATGGACTCTGCCATTTCTGTAATCCGGCTTGCTGTGACTGCGAATCTGCACGCCGGAATTGAGTTCCGCGTGGACCATCACTTCAAATTCCAATTCGAAGTCGCCGTAATGTTTCTTGGTGCAGAGAAATGAATTCGGGCTGTTCGGAACCGAAGTTCCCACAATGCAGCCGTCCTTCGCCTCGTACTTGGCCGACCCGTTGAGCTGTTCCCAGCCATCGAGGTCCTTGCCATTGAAGAGCGCGATCCAGCCCTCGGCCGCAGCAGAGAATGCCGCGGGGATCGGTCCGAAGGCGATGGCGCATGCGCAAAGGATGTTGCGCAAGCGGGCGAGACGTTTGTTTGCGAGTGGTTTCATAGTTCAGCTTTGGGATTGAGCGGCCGGCGTTGTGTTCACGTCAACCGCGCCTTCGTTATCATGTTGAGAGCCACGTTGGGTTCACGGGCCTCGTCGGCCCTCGCTTCTTCTACAGGGTTACGGACACCCCGGCAACAACCGACCCAGCAATTCTCATTTTGGCATCGGGCCCTGCCCGTCGACCCGTAAGTAGTCCCGGCTTTAGCCGGTTTCTGCGCGCTGGACGGCTAAAGCCGGGACTACAAACGGCCAAAATGAGAATTGCTGCGAATTGGGTGCTTGCGGTTGTCCAGGACCTTGGTGTAGGAGTAGCGAAGTGAGTTTGAGATGGAACGAGCTTTGCGTGGAATTGCATCGCGTTTCACACGGCAACACGGTCGCAAACGTCAAACTCGGACAGCCTAACGTG
>JACQWK010000557.1 GCA_016209525.1 Verrucomicrobiota bacterium | reverse complement strand
GGTCTACAGTTACTGGATGGAAAAGAAGGAAATCCTCGCCGCCTTGGAGCGGTTCGGGTTTACGGATTTTCGCACCGAGCAGCAGCCGAACATCCACGGTAGCGCGCTGATGATCACCGCGCGGAAGCGGTAGCGCGGATGCTGGGCAATTTTCTCAGTTTCGGCGCGGCCCATTTTCGTCTGACCAGCGGCAAGAACGGCCGGCGACCATCACGCGCGACCAACGGCGCTGCTCATCGGCGCAGCCGCAAGGCCGTGGCTGCCTGACCGCTTCGCCACAGTCCCCCACTTTTGCACAACCACTCCAACAGCGGGACTTGTCAGCTTGCCGGTTCATCTGTGGGGACGCGACGCCCTCGTTGCGTCATTTCCGGATCAACCCCAGCAGCGGGGCGCTGCGGCTCCGGTGCCTCTTTTCTAGCGCACGCCCGTCGCCAGCGCCACCCACGGGCAGCCGAGCGCGGCTTGAATTCGAAACAGCGTCGTTGCCTTTAAATTCGTTTCACCAGCTTCGATTTTTTGGACCACGCGTGGGTGCAGGTCTACGGCCTCGGCAAGTTTTTCTTGGGTGAGACCGCGCGCTTTCCGCTCGCGTTCTATGTTCCCGCCTAACCGAGCGAGCATTTTGTCATCACCCTCTCGTTTTCGTCCCGCTGGCACGCCACACTATGGCGTTTATTCTGATTGACAACCACGCCATTGAGTGGCGTCTCAATCCATCCGTGGCCGGGACTAACTATCCCCATCGATCCAATGAAGACCGTCATGTTCATGTTCTCACGTCATAACACGACAACGTTGGCCAGTTTCCGGTTTTGCGCGTTGCTGTGACGCGATCATGAACAACAAATTCACACGCGTGCCGGACAAGCTGCGGGCGTGGCAAATGAGCGAGCCACATCGAGCGTCCCACCCAACGCGAAAAGAAGCCGGCCCCGGCAACGCCGGCCAAGCCTTGAAATGCCGTGCGGATAGCCCGCGTTGTTCACCAGCGCGAGCTACCGTCTGAAAAACTCAAGACCAGACCCTTTTCGCACGCCTTTGGTTTTCCACCCAGCACCTTCTCTTAAAACCTGTCCCACTGAAAATCCGGTTTCCGATCAGCAATTCGTCATGTCGCCCCTCGCTCCTCCCTATGTGTCAAGATTGTCGGCACGGTCTCAGTGCGTGCTTTTTTCCGTCTACAACCCAGAACTCGCAAGTGCTTGGCTTGAGTGGGGCCCAACTTGCCGCCATAAACGGCAAACCACTTTATTCCGCCCTCGATTGGAGCGGCAATACCGGCGATACATTCAACAATTTCCGCCGCTCCACTGAAACCTACACTATTCTCGACTTGCCCTATTACATCGTCTCCGCGGCGCCTTCGAGTGGGACAACCATCAGCCCTGCGACTCGCAGCATTGTGGCCAGCGGTGCGACAGCGCAGACCATCGCCGTCGCCTCCTCAACCAGTTGGACCGCGACAACCAGCGTGAGCTGGCTCACAATTACTGGGGGAGCCTCCGGCAGCGGCAATGGCACCGTAACCTACAACGTAGCCGCCAACACCGCCGCACAACGTGTGGGCGTGATCACTGTCGCCGGCCAAGCGCACACCGTCACGCAAGCCGCCACCACGCCACCGGTCGCCGCCCCAGCGAACAACGCATTCGCGAACCGCATCTCGCTCGCCGGGGCCAGCGTGACGACGAACGGCTCAAATGTCGGCGCTACGAAAGAGGCGGGTGAACCAACCCATGCTAGCAGCACGAGCAGCAAGTCCGTCTGGTGGACTTGGACAGCGCCAGCCAGCGGCTCAGTGACCATAGACACGATCGGCAGCAGCTTCGACACACTTTTGGCGGTTTACGCCGGCAGTTCAATTTCTGCGCTGACATCGGTGGCGGCGAATGACGACGGCGTCGTCGACGGCACGAGCCGAGTGACATTTGGCACCACGGCTGGCATTGCATATCAGATTGCCGTGGATGGTTACGCCGGTGCCAGCGGCAATATCACGCTGCGCTTGCTCCTCACATCCATTATTACCACTGAGCCAGCGAGCCAGACAGCGATTACGGGGGCCAGTGTTACGATGACCGTGGCGGCGACCGGCACGGCTCCGTTGCGCTACCAGTGGCGCAAGGACGTGGTAAATTTGGCAGGGGCTACGAGTGCCTCTTTGACATTGACCAACGTGCAGGCGAGCCAAGCCGGGAGCTACACCGTGCTCGTCACCACCGGGGCAGGTTCCGCCACCAGCTCTGCCGCGATACTCACAGTGGGCAGCGC
>JACQWK010000556.1 GCA_016209525.1 Verrucomicrobiota bacterium | reverse complement strand
GGCGCTCCCTGCCTGTAATACTTTCCATGAACCGCAAGGTAGGGCGCGCCTGTCTCAGCGCGCCGAAAGAACGGTGCCTTAAGAACGGCGCGCTGGGACAGACGCGCCCTACCGGGCTCCGGTTCCTGGTGCCAATGCGCGCCAATGTTGGATTGGGGGCTGTCCATGAACCTCAAGTGCGGCGAGACTCCCGTCGAGCCCTGGCATTATTTCGAGCAAAGAAGTCAGGGCTCGACGGGAGTCTCGCCCCACCGATTGGCAGGTTCATGGTCCCAATGCGCGCCCTTTGGGCTTGGAGGCTCTCCATGAACCGGCGAGCCGGAGTGCGGGCGGCTCGCCCGCAACTCCGGAAGGGACTCCGAATATCGCGGGCGAGCCGCCCGCGCTCCGGCCTGGTCGCCGGTTGAAGGTCGCAATGGAATTTGACGGAGCTTCTCCCCCGCCCCTCAGTCTTCAGACGGACCCCTCACCCCATCCCTCTCCGCCCTGAGGGTAGAGGGGATCCGAAGGACGTGTCAGTCCACACTTTCGACACATCTCTTTTCCCAAGCCGCGGCCAGTAAACGGGGGGACAATGATGCTCACACTACCCATCCGACCATGAGAAGAGGCAGGCAAGATGCCTGCCCTTCTTTGGCGATGCGCCGCTACGCGAGAATCGCGCGCACGACCTCGCCGTGGACATCCGTCAGGCGCATGTCGCGGCCGGAAAAGCGGAAGGTGAGCTGAGTGTGGTCAACGCCGAGCAGGTGCAGCATCGTGGCGTGGAGATCGTGGATGTGGACTTTGTTCTCGATGACCTTGTAGCCGTATTCGTCGGTCGCGCCGTAAATCATGCCGCCCTTGACCCCGCCGCCGGCCAACCAGACGGAAAAGCCGAACGGGTTGTGGTCGCGGCCGTCCGAGCCTTGCGCGAATGGCGTGCGGCCAAATTCGCCGGCCCAAACCAGCAGGGTTTGGTCCAGGAGACCGCGTGACTTGAGGTCCTTCAACAAGGCGGCGATCGGCTGATCGACGGCGCGCGCGTTGTTTTCATGTCCGGATTTCAACTGGCCGTGCTGGTCCCAACGGTCCCCGCTCACCGTTGGGCAAGTGAGTTCTACGAAACGAACACCGCGCTCGACGAGCCGCCGCGCCACCAGGCATTGCCGGGCGTAAATCCGGGTCGGTTCATAAGCGGCGTCGAAGCCGTAAAGCTCCTTGATTGCGTCTGTCTCGCCTTTCAGGTCCATGAGTTCGGGGACCGCGGCCTGCATGCGAAACGCCAATTCGTGGTTGGCGATGGCGGATTCGAGTTGATCGATGTGGCCGAGGCGATCCAAGGCGCCGCGATCCAAGGCCCGCATGAGAGCCAGTTTCTTGTGTTGGAGTTCCGGCTTCGGCTCGGCCGGGCGGATGTTGGCCAGGGGGTTCGGTCCCGCTCGGAAAATCGAGGCTTGGAACGACGCGGGCAGAAACCCGCTGCCGAAATTCTCCAAGCCGCCGGGGGGAATCAAACCCCCGTTGAGCACGACAAAACCGGGGAGATTCTGGTTTTCACTGCCCAAGCCATAACCGACCCAGGCGCCCATGCTGGGCCGCCCCGACAAGCCCAGGCCTGTGTGGAGGAAGTAATTCGCGTTGGTGTGCTCCGAGAAGTTCGACACCATCGACCGGATCACGCAGAGATCATCGGCGCAGCCGGCGACGTGCGGAAAGAGTTCGCTGACCGGAATCCCGCTCGCGCCGCGCTCGCGGAATTTCCACGGGCTCCCGAAGGTGCTGCCGTTGTTGTTGAACTGCGTCGGCTCGATTTTCATCTTGAAGGGCTGGCCATGCTCCTGGGTGAGCCGAGGCTTTGGATCGAAGGTATCGACCTGGGACGGACCGCCGTCCATGTAGAGAAAGATCACATTGCGGGCATTTGCCGGAAACTGGGGCGGACAGGGAGAAAGCGGATTGGCGGTCTTCACATTCCACTCCGCAGGAACGGCACCGAAGGATTTGTCGCCCCAGAGCGCCGCCAGCGCCAGCCAACCGAAGCCGTTGGCGCATTGGCCGAGCATCTCCCGGCGAGACAGGGGTCTTTTCAAGAATCTTCCGCAATGGTGCATAGCTTAATCTGCATGTTTCACACTCAAATGAGTGGCACGGGCAACCTGCCCGTGCCGCCGGGCTCCCAGCCCGGCGGAATGGCCACGGCTCGCGCCCTGCCGAATGTCCACTTCTGTTCGAAAGCCTGTCTTTGCCCTTCCGGTCGGCAGGTCGCCGACCGGAACAGGCTGGTAGCCTGTTCCACCCCATCCTCCTCTCCATCCGACCGGAGGAGTGTATCCGTCTGACGGGTGAGGGGGCATTCAAAAGGCAATTTCACGACGGCTAAATTCACCTCGATGACTCTGGCTCAGTGGAATTAGGATTCGACTTCTATTCACTCGATAAAGATAAACTCTTTCGCGTTGAAGATCACGTGGCAGAGATCGGCCCAAATCTCCTCGGCAGGCGGCAGGGTCTGGCCATTCCTGTAAACCTCGGCTTGTCGCCGCACAAATTCCAGCGCCTGGGCCAGCTCCGTCTCCGAGGCCGACCGGCCAAATGCTCTGAGAAAAATCTCCTGGACGAGCGCCTCTGGAGACCACGTTCTCGCCATGAACGGATCCACCCCTGCACCCCTCCCACGACGGGAACTGTCTTCGGCTGAATGGTGCGTCGCTCCACTCGCTGAGAGGGGCCTCGGCGTGGGATCGTGGTTCCATTGCGAGCCGAATTTGGCGTGAAAACCTTCCTTGAGCAAACGCCGGGCCCATCCCCGCGCTTGCCCGACAACGAATGGATCGTTCATCAAGATGAGCGACTGGGCCGGAACGTTCGAGACGGTGCGCCTGCCCACGGTTGTTAACGGCACCGGCGCATCAAAAGTCCGCATCGTCGGCGCCAGAAAGTTTCGCCTGACTTCGACGTAGATGCTGCGCCGGCCTCCGCCATCGAGGGGACCGCTCTCGGCCGGACGGCCGCGGCCTTGCATGAAGTCATTCAAATGAATCGGAACTGGAGGTCCAAACAGCGTGCAATCCAATCGACCGGAGACCGCGAGCAGCGCGTCGCGGATGACTTCGCCTTCGAGCCGGCGAACGGGCATTCGATGGAGCAGCGAGTTGTCAGGATCTTTCTCCTCCGCGAGCGGCCCCGAGGATTGGCTGGACATCCGATAAGCGCTGGAAGTCACCAACAATCGAATCAGCTTCTTCGTGGACCACCGGGCCTCATCACGAAACCAGCCGGCCAGCCAATCCAGGAGTTCGGGATGCGTCGGAGGTTGGCCAAGGACGCCGAAATCGTCCGGAGTCTCGACCAAGCCGCGGCCGAACAGATGGTGCCAGACACGGTTCACCATGACGCGCGCCAAGTAAGGATTGGAAGAATCGACCAAGCATCGGGCCAACTCCAGCCGGCCGCTTCCTTGCTTGAAGCACGTTTGTTCGGCGCCGCCAAAGGCCTGGAGAAACCGGCGCGGCACAACGTCTCCGAGCGTCCTTGGGTTCCCGCGGATGAACAAGCGCTCGTCCAATCCAGTGCCGTCGGCCATCGCAGGCACGCGTTCGTGATCCGGGATGGCAGACTCCGCCTTCTGGAATTCGCCAAGCAATCGTTGGATCCGCTCCGGCGTCGCCAGGGGCGACTCGGAGTTTCCGAGGCCCAAAAGACGGTTCTGCACCAACCAGTCGAGCAACATCAGCCGAGCCCGCCCCTTGATCGAGTTGGGCAACTCGTGTGAGCCCCAGGCGGCGACGGCCTGGATCGCGGCTCGTTGGTATGCTCTCGCCAGGGCCTCCATCGAACCAAGATCGGATTCGTTGAGCAGCGCCTCGACCGTTGAATCTGGCTCTTTCGTTGGAGGCGAGTTCACATCCGAAAAGAGCGCTTGGCTGACAGCCACGTAACCTTGGAGGCCATACCCTCCGGTTTTTCCGCCGCCCGCCAGATCGGGCGTGGATAGATCGCTGAATTCGAGATACGCTTGATGGCCCAGCCACATCCCGATGTCGAGCGTCAGCCAACGAAACTGATCGTGATCCAGAACGTGGCGCAATGATCCATAAATCGGGCTCTGGATCAGGGCAAAATTGTCAACGAAGAGGTTAATCCGGCTATCGCGTCCGGCGACGAGCAAGTGGAGAAAGCGATTCGTAATCACGAACGTTGGCGATCGGAGCGCGCCTTGGAGCCTCCTCGAGATTGTGCCGCTGTGCGCGGCCGGTTCGCTCAGAATGGCGAGGACAGGCTGATTGGTGTCGCCCACGACCCATTCCCCAGCCGGGCTGGGATCGGGCTCAAAGGCTGGGCCGTCGAGGAACCAATCGTGGAGTGCGCCCGTCGGAAAAAGCGTGAAAACTTGCGAGGCCTGCCCAGTTGCGGGGCCTGTATCAGGCATCTGTCTCGAAGGCAACCGACGATGTCGGGCGAATTGGCACCATCGGAACATGGGATGACTGGCTGGCGACGCCGCAGCTTTGTTCAACGCATCGCCCCAACGAGCGAGTCGTCCTGGATCGAGACCGCACTCCGCGGCGGCCGCTTCGCACGATTTCGCTGAGTTCGACTGCATCTCGAACCAAGCAAGGAGGTATTGCCCAAGGTTCGTGACTTGAACGGACCACGCGGAGTGCAACGCCTCACGTAACTGAACTTTCAGCCGTTTCAGCCGTTCGACGGCTGCCACGACGGGACCGGCAGGCTGGATCGCGCGTTGGGCGTATCGGGAACTCTTCAAAACCCCGTAGAGGGCGTAGTAGTCCGAGGCGCTAATCGCATCGAACTTGTGGTCGTGGCATCGGGCGCACGCCACCGTCAAACCGAGAAAGGTCTTCGTCAGAACGTCGATTTGGTTTTCGATCACGTCGGCCTGGTGCTGGCGAACATCCACCGGGGAGTGCGTCTGTTGGCCAAACCAGTAAAACGCCGTTCCGATCATCGACTCATTAAAACCCTCAACTGGATGAAGGCGGGGCGCCGGGAGCAAATCCCCTGCAACGTGCTCCATCACGAATTGATCGTACGGCACGTCGGAGTTGAACGCGCGAATGACATAGTCGCGATACCTCCAAGCGTTGTGGATGGGGTAATCGAATTCGTGGCCCAGGGTCTCGGCATACCTCACGAGGTCTAACCAATGCCGAGCCCATCGCTCTCCGAAATGTGGCGACGAAAGGAGACGGTCCACGAGGCGCTCATACGCGCCGATCGAGTGATCGCGGGTGAAATCCTGCACCTCATTGGGAGTCGGCGGGAGGCCGAGCAAGTCGAAGTGAAGCCGGCGGACAAGCGTGCGTGCGTCCGCCGGCACCGCGGGCCGGAGTTCGGCGTTTTCAAGTTTGGAAAGGATGAATTGATCAACCGGGGTGTGAATCCAGTTTGCAGAATTCACAGTAGGAGGCTCTTTGGACTGTATCCTCCGCCACGCCCAATGCTGTTGTCGCCGCTGATCGAGATCAAACTCGCCTTGGGGAAGAGCGGCCACCGCAACGAACGACAAAGCCGCGGCAAGCGTGAATCTCGAAGCAATCAGAATGGGGCGAAATAGGATCATTCAGGCGCGTCGGTTCGAGAATCTAGACCATTCGAATAGGGGCATCAAGCAACCTCCAGCAATTCTCATTTTGGCCGTAACGCGGACACTCTTGTCCGCAAGACTTCCGAAAATGTGCGGACAGGAGTGTCCGCCTTACGGTCACGAACCGCGCCCGTTGCCAAAATGAGAATTGCTGAGCAACCTCCGCCTCCTGACAGCAATTCTCATTTTGGCCCGCAGGTAGTCCAGGCTTCAGCCGGTCGACGCGAGAAAACCGACTAAAGCCGGGACTACATGCGCGGATCGTGGTTCGCGCTTGCGGCCAAAATGTGAATTGCTGGCCTCCGGAAAAGCCAGAGGGTGGTCTCGTAGCCAGAGCCGCTCAGAGCTTTGCGACCATGGGTCCTTCCACGGGTCGGGCGAAACTCCCGTCGAGTCCTGACTCTCTTGTCGGCAAAGGAGTCAGGGGTCGGCGGGAGTCTCGCCCCACCTTGAAATTCTTCACCACTCAGCTTGGCCGACGGCGCCCCGCTTGCGGCAAAGCTGGATTCCATCGGCAACCGGAAGCAGCACCGTTTCGACGCGTGAATCGCTGGCGAGTTTCCGATTCATTGCATCGATCGCTCGGCCGGAAGGGTCGTCGCGCAGAGGCGCTCCCAGCTTCCCGCCCCAGAGCATATTGTCGAAGGCCACCAAGCCGTTCGGCCGCAGCCGTGGCAGGATCAACTCGTAGTACGCGTCGTACTCGGTTTTGTCTCCATCGATGAAGGCAAAGTCGAACGTCAGGCCGGGTTCGAGATTTCTGAGGATAGGGATGGCGTCACCGAGACGAAGCTCGATCCTGTTGTCAATACCGGCTCTGGTCCAATACCGTTTCGCGACCGCCGTCCATTCTTGGCTTCGATCAACCGCGATCAAACGACCGCCGGGCGCCAGGCCCCGAGCGATGCAAATGGCGCTGTATCCCGTGAACGTGCCGATTTCAACGGCGGACCGAGCGCAAATCGCGGCCGACAGGATCGTCAGGAAACTGCCTTGTTCACGACTGATCTGCATGCGGCTGACATCGCCCAATGCCTCCGTCTCCTCGCGCAAGGAATCGAGCACCGGGTCAAGGGCGCCAGTGCGGCACTCGCAGAGATAGCGGTAAAGTGCGTCCGTTAGAGCGATGTATTTTGCTTTCATCTCGATCCCAAGGTGCCATTCGATTCCCGTCTGTCTTCTCACGCGATGAATGGCTTTCATCGGCAAAAGTTTCAAGCCGAATCGGATGAAAAACCAGGCTTGATTTCTCCGAGATTTGGTGTGGCTTATGGACTCATGTCCAACATGCGCCCGCTGAGATTTAGCCGACGGCGTCTCCTGGCGATGCTTGCCTTGGCTCCGATGGTGCAGACGCGGAATCGCCTGAAGGCAGATCAGCCGCAGCCACTGATCGCGCGCTCACCGGTTGTCGATGCTCATATTCACTGTTTCGCCGGAAAGAAGGACGAGCGGTTTCCTTACCATCCGCGCGCGCCGTACCGTCCCGAAAATGCGGCCACGCCCCAGCACCTCTTGCAGTGCATGGACGAAGTCGGGATTGATTACGGGATCATCGTCCATCCGGAACCGTATCAGGACGATCACCGTTACCTTGAATATTGCCTGGAGGTAGGCAGGAAGCGATTAAAGGGGACTTGCTTGTTTTTCGCGGACCGGCCTGGTTCCTTGGCCGGGTTGTCTTCGTTGGTCAAGAAGTGTCCGGTCGTCGCCATTCGTGTTCACGCCTATGCGCCGGACCGCCTTCCTCCGTTCGGGAAACCTGAACTGCGCGATCTCTGGCGGATGGCATCTGAGAACGGTCTGGCGGTCCAAATTCATCTGGAGCCCAGATATGCACCGGGTTTCGAGCCGATGATCAAAGAGTTCGCAAAAACGAAGGTAATCATCGACCACTTGGGCAGGCCGTTTCAGGGCACGCCGGAGGAACACGAGAGAGTGGTCCGTTGGTCGGATATGCCGAACACCGTCCTAAAGCTCTCCGCCGTCCCGGAAGAAACCAAATATCCCCATCGAAGTCCGGGCCCGGTCATCAAACGCCTCGTAGCAGCATTCGGCACGGATCGAGTCATTTACGGGGGCGGTTTTGGGCAAGGGGCAACGCCATCTGGCTATCGCCAGACGCTAGACCGTGTCCGGTCCTTCCTTGATTTTCTGCCGAAAGAGGATCAGTCAGAGATTGTCGGAGGGAACGCGGCACGGCTCTTCGGCTTCGGTCCGAGACGCTGAAGATTCGAGTGGGTCTGCCAGGCCGGCAGCAGCTTCTAAGGAGACCTTTTGAGGTGCAAAACACCCTTAGGCAGACCGCTTGCAAGCTTTATGGCTCAGGCTGAAGGCGGACTTTCCTAAATGGGATTTGGCGAAGCACTTCCAAGGATTCCCAACGGTAGTAACGGGCACCCGAAAAAAGAAAGAAATCACTTGACTTGCCTGCCGGAAATGAATAAAAGCCTACCCCAGATGAATCAATAACGCCGTGATGATCGGAGTTAGAAGATCACCCAATTTTTGAACAACTCACAGGGAAATATGACTAAAATGAAAGCTCACCTATCGAAGTCGGTCGTTGTTCTGTCGGCGTCCATAGCGCTTTGCTCGACGGGTTTTGCGGCCGTCGTTTACGATAACACGGCTGCGACCAACTCGTTGAACCGCTCGTTTTCCGCGGGGAACAACATCGAGTTCGGCGATCAGATTTTCCTGGAGGGTTCCGACCGCCGTGTGACTGATTTTCGATTCGACTACTTCCTGAGCACCGGTAGCGCAAGGGCTGAGTTGTTCTTTTACCAAAACAATGGCGCTGGCGGAACGGCTCCGGGGACGCTCCTTTATCGTAGCGGCCAGTTCGATCTCGCGACTGGTGTGCAGTCGATTGTCGCCCAGGGCTTGTCTGTCTCCGTAGGAAACACGTTCACGTGGGCGGTCGCATTCTCCGGGGTTGACCTTGGCGAAGAAGCCGGGCTCTTGCTGTTCAGCCCGCCAACAATCGGAGCAAGCATTGACGACTTCTGGGTCAAGGATAGCGCCGGGAATTGGTCAACGTTCTTGATTGACGCCGGAGCGACACCGGCGAACTTTGCCGCTCGCGTCACCGCCGTGCCAGAGCCATCAACCTATGCTCTCGCGGTCTCCATGGTGCTGGCTTGGTTCGGTTATCGAGGATACAAGCGGCGTTCTGCCTGAGATCGGTCAGTAGCGAATTTCTTCAAGGCGCGGTTGGGCACCGCGCCTTTTTTCTTTCGTGTCGGTCTTGGTGGAGAGCCAGCCGCCAATTTGTGCTAGGAGACACTCACAGAGCTGTAGCTCAGGCTGACGCACCTGCGGAGTCTGCTTGCGGCTTTGTTTCTCGATAGCTCGCCACCACCCAAGCGCTGAGGACTCGATCCGGAGTTTGGATTGCCTCGGCATCTAGCAAGAACTCGCGCTGACCGGTGTTCTGAGCGACGAGCTTCAATCCAAATTGGAAATCCTTGAATTTTGAAGCGCACAGGTCCCGCACGGACAGTTCTTGCTCTATGGCAGCTTGAACGAGCAGCTCTGCGGCGGATTCAGTGAAACGGATTCGCAAACCGTGCATCTCGGTGAACCGTTCCGCGTAGTCATGCACCAACTGGCGGGCGACCGCGCGCTCTTCGATCGCCTGCTGCTGGAGGAGATTCTTCAAGCCGGCGAGCGGCTCATCGACGAGCTCCCGTCCAACCACGAACCGCTTCACTTTGGTTGAGGGCAGTTCGTATTTGAACTCACGGAAAACCCGTTCGCAGACGGTCATCAATCCGCGGGCGCCCGTCTGTTCTTCCGCCGCGAACTGCGCGATCTGGCGCAATCCGTCGTCGCGGAACAACACCTCGATGCCGTAGGCCGCAAACGTCTGTTCGTATTGCTTGATGATGCTGCCTTCCGAAGCTTTCAGGATGGTAAACAAGTCATCCACCGTGAGCGGATGGCAGACGACACGCACCGGCAGCCGTCCTATAAACTCAGGCTCAAACCCGAATTCGATAAAGTCACGCGTGCTGACATGTTCCATACATTCGGCGTCTTCGAGCGCTTGATGCTTGGCTCCAAATCCGATGGTAGCCTCTCGCAACCGGCGGCGAACGATTTTCTCCAGACCATCAAAGGCTCCGCTCACGATGAACAGGATATGTTTGGTGTTGATCACGCTTACGGATTTCTTTCCCCGCTGCTGCAATTCCAAGAGGGCCTGGACTTGTCCCGCGATATCCTGCGGAGAACGAGCCGGGACTTCGGTTTCCTCCATGAGCTTGAGCAAGTTGGTCTGAACGCCTCTCCCACTCACGTCGCGTCCCGCCAAATTGCTGGCCGCGGCGATCTTGTCGATCTCATCGATGTAGATGATGCCGTATTGCGCGCGCTCCACGTCGCCATCGGCTCGGCGCACGAGTTCGCGCACCAAATCTTCCACATCGCCTCCCACGTAGCCTGTCTCGGAAAACTTCGTCGCGTCTCCTTTCACGAACGGGACCCCGATCAAATCGGCGGCGCTTCGGATCAGATAGGTTTTCCCGACGCCAGTCGGGCCGACGAGGATGATGTTCTGCTTGGTATAATTCGGCTGCGCCTTTCCTTCGATGGCCAGCCGCACATGGTGGTAATGATCACACAAGGCGACACTCAGGACTTTTTTCGCCTCCTCCTGCTTGATGACGAATCGATCCAGGTAGGCCTTCACCTCGCGAGGTTTCTTCTCAAAACGGATCGGTTCGCTCTGCGACTTTGGGGGAGAGTCCTCTGTCGAGCCGGCCGTTTCGGACTTGGCGAGCGGTTTCGCGCCGAGCGTTTGAAACTGTTGGCGCATGAAGTCGGCGAACTGGCGCTGGAACTCTTCCGGCGAAGGCGGAAGATTTGAGGACACGGCAAGCATACGTTTGGCTAGGTTAGGATTTGAGATTTATCGAAGGGTGGTCTCTTCCAGTGTCCACGCGTTCTTGCCGTTGGGATGACAACGGCAATGGGCCGAGAAGAATCCTCCGCGGTGCTGCCAAAAGAGCGGCCAAATCTTCTCGCGGTCGGTTTGCGGAAGCTTCAACGAGTCGAGCTTGCCGGGCGCGAAGAAACCGAAAGTCCCCTCGCGGTGCTGCGGGGGCAATGCTTTCAGCCGCGGCTTGACTTCGAACAGGAACATCAGCCAGTGCGCCTGGCCTTCATAGCCATGTTCGCTGATCAGGCCGGTCAGGTGGAGGTCGCCTGGCTGGAGGGCAAGGCCGATTTCTTCTTGAGCTTCTCGACAAGCGCAAGCGTATGGCGACTCCCCAATCTCCGTGATGAGCTTCCCGCCGCAAGGGCTCCAGAAGTCGCGATTCGGCTGCTGCCGTCTCTGCAGCAGCAGAACTTCGTTGTGCTCATTGAAGCAATAGAGCAGCGTCGCGATGCGATACGGCAGCGCCATGCTCAGAGTGAAACAGGAAGCTCAAATGACATCAACGCCGGAGAACAGCTCGGTTGGCCGAAGATCGTGCGACCGGCCGCATCAAGGGTCCTACTCCGCGGGTTCGAGCGGCGGGCGGAACCGGAATTTCTTGGCCAGGGCCATAGCCGCGCTCAGGGATTTTACACCCTGTGTGCACGTTGGGTCGGACAGAGAGGCCGTGGCCACGCACACCCCCGTCAACAAAGACCGTCCCAAATCCCAGCCTTCGTGGAGGCCGAGCAACACGCCGGCACAGAAGGCATCGCCGGCGCCGGCGGTCCCCGCGATGTGCTTGAGCGGTAATTCGAACGACGATTGCCAATGGTCCTCCCCTTTCCGCGTGCGCGCGAAGGCCCCTTCCGGGAAATGAATCACGACTAATTCGCGAACTCCATGCTGGAGGAGCGACCCGGCGGTATGACGCAAAGCCACGGTGTCCAGTTCTCCATTGGGCTGGCGGACTTGAAAACCGGCTGTTTTGCCCGCCTCGATCTCGTTGAGAATGCAGTAGTCCACATGTTTGAGCGCCGGGGTCACAATTCGAAAGAACCGATCGCTGTTCTCGCTGACGACGTCAACGCTCGTCTTCAACCCCGCCTCCTGCGCTTTGGCGAGAAGCCTTCCCGCCTTCGTTCCAAATAACTTATCCGGGACGTCCAGCGCATCGAGCAAGAGCAGATAACCCAAATGAAACACGCGGGCTTTGCATTTGGCGAAATCCAAGTCGTCTCCACGCCACAGAGCGTTGGCTCCGCGATTGTGAAAGAACGTGCGGCGGCCGCCGCCGGTCTCGGTCATGACGTCTGTATAGGAAGTTGGAGCGCCGGAGGTGGCGCGCAAAAACCGAGTGTCGATTCGGTGCTCCTTGCAGTCGGCCAGAATTTGATCTCCGAGCGTGTCTTTGCCCACCAACCCGGCGCCGAAGAGCGGGAAGTGGGCTCCGAGTTGTGCCAAATCGACCAACACGTTGTAGGGCGCGCCGCCCGTTCCTTGCGCCTGACTCTTGATGTTCGCAAGCTGCTCGGGCTGAGGGTAAACATCGATCAGCTTAACCTGGTCCACGATCCAGTTCCCGCCGGCGAGCAAGCCGGAACGGGACGAAACGCTTTTCGTTTTCATCGGGGCACTGTTCAAAAATTCTAAGACGACCCTAGGAAACTCTTCCTGAGCAGGATAAGGAATAGGCCGGAAGGCGCTCAAGTGAATTATCTCGGGCTGACTAAGGCCTCGGTCTTGCCGGGCGTAGCGCAGATTTTCAATCTGCGGTATCGCCGAGTTGCACTCGGCTGGACTTCCAG
>JACQWK010000064.1 GCA_016209525.1 Verrucomicrobiota bacterium | reverse complement strand
GCCTTGACGAGATCGTTTCTCTTCTGGATTGGTCGAACGGACGGACTCCAGGCGCGTCTCAATTTCTTCGATCCGGTTGTGGGTCTTTTTGATTAGCTCCTTGGCTTCAGCAATCAACTTCGCCAGGTCTACGTCAAGTTTGTCTTCATTCGGCATAATCCCACGCCAACCGCTTATACCATTCTTATTTCGTCCTGACCGAGTGGGCAATCGGGGAAAACCTGAACTTCAAGAACCAAAGCAGCCCACCACCCGGATTTGAGACGCCGATCTCGGAGAGATGTTGCGCAGCGGAAGCGCGGCGCTCCGGTCGGGATTGCTAATTGGTCTCCGTCCGCTACTGTCCGCGCTGAAGTTTGGTGAAGTACGGGCGACTCTTGGGAGAGTCGCCTCTTTTATCTTTGGGCGAACAGGAAAGCGCAAAGCCCAACGGCCATCACCAGAAGACAAACCAGAGCGAGGATCACTCCTTTCCTGAATCGTTGCTCCGCTTTCAGCTTGGCCTCGAACTTTCCCTCGCAAATCCTCTCCAGGGCTTGATCGGCCTCTGCCAATTGGACGTTCGCCCAGTGGCTCGCCTGCTCCTGTTCCAGTTCTTGCTTGGCTGCCGTGCTGACCCGCGCCAAGGTCTCCATCGCATTGGTCAGGTGGCCTCGGATTTCCGCCTGGATGCGGGCGACTTGTTCGAGTTGCAGTGGGTAGTTGACTTCGCCCGCGTAACATTTGTCACAGGCGTACGAGAGAAGTCCGACGGGAAACTCGTTCAGGCGCTTGAAGTACTGGGCCATCCGGGTGAACGCCTGAGCTTGCGCTTGCAGCAAGCTCGCTTCCTGACGCCTAAGTTCGGCTTCGGTCGCCCACGGCTTCACCGTTGCGCCGCCGCTCTCCGCTTTGCGGTCCTCTGCATTTCTATCTCCTGAACTCGCACCCGCCTCGGCTTGCTCAAGCGCGTCTCGAATCGCTTTGATGTTGCGGGATAGGACCCCGATCTTTTTGGCCACGCCCGCGTACTGTGCGAGAATTTCTTCCAGCGGTTGAAAGGCTGTGACTCGAATCCGCCCGGCCAGATCAGAGGGAGCCGTCCCGCGCACGAGGGCAACCCGCGAGGAGGACTGGATGATGGTGACCAACTTCGAGCAGCAATCCTGGGCCAATTCGTGGGCCAGGCGATGAAATTTGGGAAAGAAATCCTCCCGTGTCATCGCCTTGAGCACATAGGTCGAATCCGGCGTGGACTGAAATGGTTGCAGGAACTGCTGGAGACTGGAGATCACCGCGCCCGACATGGCCTCGTAAACTCTCAGTTCGGCGATCTCCTCTTGAGAGCGCCTGGGCGCATCGACCAGGTTGGCGGAATGGGTGCTCACGGTTTTCTGCGTTCTTGATTGGAGATTGACGGAGGAGCCGCCATCGGCCTGCGATCCACCTCGCGACACGGGACCGTCGGGACATCCTTTGGTCTGTTCCGATTCGGAGAACGGACCTTCGCCAGAAACTCTTGCAGCTTGGCCAACTGTGCTTGGGTAAACCTCCCGGTCACGTCCAGGTTTTCCACGGCGTCAGTGGAGATCATATTCTCGAAAGGCCCTGCCAAACCGATTCATTTCGCCAGCATCTCGCCAAACTCCAGAAAACTGCCTTGACCCTCCGACACAAAGCGGAGGCCCCGCAAGGCGTTCAGCAAATTGGCGAAGTCCTCAATCCGCAGCGGTTTGATCAAGAAAGAATGTGCGCCCAATTGGTATGCTTGGTGTATCCGTTCGGTGCGGCCAATCCCAGTGAGGACAATTTTCCCCATCACTTTATGTTCGGGGGTTGGGGACTTGCGAATCCAGGCCAATACCTACAACCCGGTCTTGCTGGGCATGGCCAAATCCAGGAGCAGCACTGCGGGATGAGGATATTCGGTCCGGTCCCCGTAGCGGCCTTCTCCACCTAAATAGGAAATGGCTTCGGCTCCGTCGGACACGCAATGGACCGGATTCAAAACGTTGGCCTTGACTAGCACTCGTTTGATCGCCTCTTGGTCGTCTGGATCGTCATCCGCAATTAAGATTACTTTCCGCATCATCTCATCCCATTTACTCATACATCGCCCGCCCCGGCGAATCCTAGAAAAAGTCGGACGGAGCCTTGCTGATTTTGGAGTGCGAGAAAGCCTGACTCGGAGGTCGGGACAAGGTTGATCGCATCCTTGGCATGTCTCCAAATCCTATGGAATCACTCGAT
This sequence comes from Verrucomicrobiota bacterium, assembly GCA_016209525.1. Classification (GTDB taxonomy): domain Bacteria; phylum Verrucomicrobiota; class Verrucomicrobiia; order Limisphaerales; family SIBE01; genus VHCZ01. The sequence continues at coordinate 2,251 of JACQWK010000064.1, read as the reverse complement.
GATTGATTTTCGACGAAACGCGACGTTGCGGCGGCGCGCATTTCCATCTAGATTGCGGCGCTAGTTTTCGATGGAGAATTTCTCAGCGCTTTTATGGAGAATGTGAGTCCTTATGGTGTCTCGGCCAGCGGAGAGTTGGATGCCTGGATTCATGTCCGGGTGTTGAGGAATCCACCGTCCCCGGTGTATCCCGCCTATTCGACAAATCCAGACGAAGCCACTCGGCTCAGGAAAGCCTTTGAGGAGCGGTTTGGGCTTCGCGTCACGATTGGACGGACTCAGATCAAGGAAGCGTCATGGTTTGCCCGCTATGAAACTGATCTTGGCAATCCAACCGAAGTGATCGCGGACACGTATCCTTTGGCAATGTGCCGACTGGCTGTTCTGAGGACCAAGCTCGCTGACGAATCACGATGAAGGCCGAGATTCAGCACGGATCAATACGGCGGGCCACGCCGGGATTATGGTCAAGAAACTTTCGTGAGGCATATTGCGCGGCTTTTGCCTGTCAACCGGAGGAGTACGAACGAAGTGTTTTCTGGAAATCCCTTTATCGACATGCCCTGCCCGTGGCCGCCGTGCTCTACCGGTCGTCCCCTGGCTTTTTCAAAGAGGACTTTGATTTGCTGCGAGAACTGGGAAAACTGAGTGATCCAGCGCTCTTCAAGAGCGAGTTGAACTTTTTTTATGGCCGCAATGTGCGGGACAAAAACTGGTTCAGACGGGCCTTTCGGATCAGGGTTTCGGCCAAGCGACTCATCCGACTCAAAGAGCAAGTGCTTCAGGTGGGTCAAAGCGCTGATCTGAAGACGCCTGGGGTCTGAACAACCCAGCGCTTCTTCGATCATTTGCAAGGGTGGAGGCCATCCACTGGAAGTCCGATGTGGGCGGCGGTTCGGTGGGGTGAACCTTCCGGCGGCGGTCGGCGCGGCGGGCCGTTGCCAGAAGCGCCCGCTCTCCTTGAAAGCGGGTACCGGCGTTGACAACGAAGAGTTGAATCCATTCAGGGCGCGAAACCCGCCCAGTTGATTTAAGTCAATTCTTCACCCGGCAACGATGCTCCAATGGAAACCCCTGGCCACGCGGTTCTGATGAACCATCCAACGGAAGGACTCGTGATGAACCAAAACCCAACTGGGGCGGGTTGGTGCTCGAATACGCGCAGGACCATGGTGAAAAACCATTCAACACGCGGCCAAACCAAATCCAGAATTCTCCTGGTCGATGATCATTCGATCCTACGCCAAGGGCTGGCTGAACTCATCAATCTCGAACAGGATTTCTGCGTCTGCGGAACGGCAGCCTCGTTCCATGAAGCACTGGAACAGATGGCGTTGAAGCCCGACTTGATGATCGTTGATATTTCGCTCAAGGGAGGGAACGACGGAATCGAACTGCTCAAACACATCAAAGCCCGCTTCCCCAAGACCCTGGTCCTTATCCTGTCGATGCATGACGAGACCCTTTACGCTGTGCGAGCGCTCCGGGCCGGTGCCGCCGGATATGTCATGAAACAAGAAGCGACCGAGAAGGTCCTCACGGCCATTCGTCAGGTCCTGAAAGGCGAAGTTTACCTCAGCGAGCAGATGCAGAAAAGACTGATTCAAATGGCCGGAGGCCGGGGCATCCGCGCTCGTGCGCCTGTGAGTGGCGCGATCAGGGTGGTGCAAGTCCACCTCCGGGAAAAGTTTACCCTCCCGGCAAACCAAAGGGACTGCGATGGGGAGATCCCGTCGTGGGGAGCAACGGCGGTAAACGGCTCGTCCGTAGGATGACAAACCCGGTACGGTCGGATGTGCTGGGCGAGCCTGCGAGCGATGAGCGAAGCCCCAAGCTGGACGAAAGGACCAGCCGCCAGAGATTAAAGCCTGTGCGGAACGGTAAACGTAGGAAAAGCCAGGTTGGACACATCAGATGGGTGGGGACGGAATGGCTGGAAGGTCGTGCGCATGAAGCAGGGAACCCTGCCGGGGCCACGGGGCCTGGGCCTCTTATTGGCCGAAAGCCCTGCCCGGCACAGGTCAAATAAGGTTTATGGCCTGCGGAATCTCCAGAAAGCCTTCGGGGCGGTCTGGAGTAACAAAGGCAGCCCCGGGGTGGATCGGCAGACGGTCGAGCAGTTTGCGGCGCAGCAGACTCCAGAATTGGAAAAGCTGAGCCAACAACTGCAAGCACGGACCTGCCGGCCGCATCCGGTGCGTCGGGTGTGGATCAATAAACTGGGCAGCCAGGAGAAGCGCCCGTTGGGCAT
>JACQWK010000573.1 GCA_016209525.1 Verrucomicrobiota bacterium | reverse complement strand
CGTGAAATCGATGCGCCCCGTGGAATACAAGAAAGGCAAACGCCGCCAGTTCGAGAACGACGACGCCCAACTTTGCGCCCAGGCGCTCTGTCTGGAAGAGATGTTTGGCCTCACCGTCGAGCGCGGCGCGGTGTTCCATGCCGCCAGCAAGCGCCGGCGCGAGGTTGAATTCAACTCGGAGTTGAGAAAACTAACGGAGGATGCCATCCACGGGTTGCACGCTTTGCTGGAGCAATCGCAAATCGCAAATCGCAAATCGCAAATTCCCAAGGCCGTGTTCAAACCCGCCTGCGAGGAATGTTCGCTGTTCGAGATTTGTCTGCCGAAAATTACCGGCGCATCGGACCGGCTGGCGCGCGCGGCGAAAGGCCTCTTCAGCGTCTGAGTTCGTATGAGCGGCGTCCAACAAAACACACTTTATCTCGTGACGCCCGGCAGCTACATCAGCCGGGATCACCTCACCCTTCAGGTCGAAGTGCCGGTCTATCCGGATGGCCTGCCGCCGGAACAGCGAGAGCGGAAGGCGGCGATTGACATTCGGAAGCTGTCCATTCCCATCCATCACCTGGAATCCGTCTGCGTCTTTGGGCCGAGCACTCTCAGTCCGCCGGCGCTGGACTTGTGCTGGGAACACGGCGTGGCGGTGAATTTCCTGAGCGAACACGGCTACTTGCAGGCGCGCCTGACCGGCGTGGCCGATACGAGCGTGCTGCTGCGCCGAACCCACTTTCGCGTCGCCGATGATTTGGCGAAATGCGGGGCCATTGCGCGCCAGATCGTGGCCGGCAAAATCCAGAATTCGAGGAACAGCCTGCTCCGTGCGGCTCGCGAAACCGAACGCGATCCGGACCGGGAGCAACTTCAGACCGTCATCGACGCGTTGGGGCGGCAGGTCGCGGAGTTGGCCGGGCAGGAGGATCGGGACAAAATTCGCGGCGCCGAAGGCCTGGCGTCGCAGCTATATTTCTCCGTCTTCAGTCTGGCGTTGAAACAACAGCGGGAGCAATTCAGTTTCACGACGCGCACCCGCCGTCCGCCGCGTGACCGCGTCAATTGTCTGCTCTCCTTTCTCTACGCCTTGGTGCGCCATGACTGCATCGCCGCGTTGACCGGCGTGGGACTGGACCCGTTCGTTGGATTCTTCCATGTGGACCGCCCGAATCGCCCTTCGCTCGCGCTGGATTTGATGGAGGAATTCCGTCCCTGGCTGGCGGATCGCTTGGCCATCACCCTGATCAACCGCCAGCAGATTGGGCCGGACCATTTCAAAGAGCGCGAAGGCGGCGCGGTCGAGTTTAGCGAAGCCGGCCGCAAGCTCGTCATCAAAGCCTACCAGGAGCGCAAACAGGAGAGATTGACCCATCCGTTGCTGGAACAGGAACTGCGCATTGCGCAACTGGCCTTCGTCCAGGCCCGCATCCTGGCGCGGCATTTGCGCGGCGATATTCCGGACTACATTCCCTTCGTGCCCAAATAGATTTCAAATCTCAGATTTCGAATTTGAAATTGTGCTCGTCCTGATCACTTACGATGTTTCGACTGTTGAAGCCGCCGGGCGCCGCCGGCTGCGCCGCGTGGCGCAAGCCTGCGAGGATTACGGCACCCGCGTCCAGAAGTCCGTTTTTGAATGCCAGGTCGGCCAGAAAGAATGGGCGCGCCTCCGCGATCGGCTGCTCAGCGAAATCAAGCTGGACGAGGACTCGCTCCGCTACTACTTCCTCGATGAAAAGGCGGTGACGCGAACCGAACATCATGGGGTCGCCAAACCGGTTGATTTGACCGAACCGCTCATTCTGTGAATTCCGGCATTTCGAATTTGAAATCTCGAATCAAGCGAAGCATGGCGCGAACCCCAAGTGCCGGCTCAAAGGCCGAGACTTCGCGCTCGGTCGGAAGCGCCATGGAGCCCGAGGCTTTTCAACGTTCTTTGACAATCGAACCGCTTCGCGCCGCGGGAAACTCGCAACGTTCGCGAAAATCGGTTAATAAGGCTTTGCGGCACTGCCGCTTGGCAGGGCCGCAGTCGCCCCGCGCGCGAGCGCGGGGCGCGGATTGAAACTCATTCGCTGCCCTGGCCGCGTCCTCGTTTCAGCGTCGCCCCGCGCGCGAGCGCGGGGCGCGGATTGAAACCCGTTCAGAGCGGCTGATATTGAGATGCTCCTGAGTCGCCCCGCGCGCGAGCGCGGGGCGCGGATTGAAACAAGCCGGTGCCGATGGGCTGGAACGTGGGGCGAAAGTCGCCCCGCGCGCGAGCGCGGGGCGCGGATTGAAACGCATCCGAAAAATCCCAGAATTCATCCGGAGCCTGGGTCGCCCCGCGCGCGAGCGCGGGGCGCGGATTGAAACTCCGCTGATCTGGCTCATCATATTCATCCGCTTCGGTCGCCCCGCGCGCGAGCGCGGGGCGCGGATTGAAACGCGCCGCCGCCTAGCCAAAAATCCCACCATCGGGGTCGCCCCGCGCGCGAGCGCGGGGCGCGGATTGAAACAGATCAACGCGAGGCTGCCCGCGCCGAGACCATTGGTCGCCCCGCGCGCGAGCGCGGGGCGCGGATTGAAACGCGTGCCGCCCAAACAGGCACGATTTCTGCCAATGTCGCCCCGCGCGCGAGCGCGGGGCGCGGATTGAAACTACTCAGTCATTTGCGCAACCGGATTCAGCCAGTGTCGCCCCGCGCGCGAGCGCGGGGCGCGGATTGAAACGTCGAGGGTGGAAGCCGCGAGCGGGCGCTTCATGAGTCGCCCCGCGCGCGAGCGCGGGGCGCGGATTGAAACTCGAAAGGACAAGTATGAGTTCGCGCAGACAGGCGTCGCCCCGCGCGCGAGCGCGGGGCGCGGATTGAAACAGCCCGCGCGGCTGGCGACACGATCGGCGGATACGTCGCCCCGCGCGCGAGCGCGGGGCGCGGATTGAAACGCGGACATAACGTTCGCAATCCGCAGGGACGCGAGGTCGCCCCGCGCGCGAGCGCGGGGCCTTGAGTTTGGACTTTTTCGTGGGTTGTGAAGGTCCAGATTCAGGAACGATCCAACTCTGTTTTTCGAAATGAGGCACAAGCTCAGCCACGGACTGGCGTCAGCCCATAGCCCACAGCGCAAGCTGTGGGAGAGGCACCATCCACCCTCGAAAGCCCCGGATGGGGCGAAAGAAGACGGGTATGGGCTGTCCTGGTGAACTCCGTCCCTGGCCCCTGAGCAGTCGTGGTCTGACCAGAAAGTTGTGTCGCCCCTCGGGGGCTGAAACACGGGGCGATCGGGTTATCCCACGGCTCACGCCGTGGGCTACATTCTGGTCGCCCCTCCGGGGCTGGTTGTCGTTGGGTTGACGCACGCCGGACCTGAGCTTCGTGCAAAGCAAAATGTCCAAACTTCAGACCACAAATCGGATCGTTAATCCTGAATTCGGCAGTGCAAGCCCACGAAACACACGAAAGACACGAAAGGAGCAGTAATTCCAGCGAGATTAGCGTTCACCCAGCCGGTGAGCGGGGAGTATTTCACAAGCACTTCAATTTTTTTGTGCTTCGTGTGTTTCGTGGGGGTCCCAATGCTTTTTCAAGGTTAATTCCTCCGGAGCGATGCCAAAACTTCCTCGGACGGTGCGTGATCCTGTCTGTTTGCTGCGGCTACGGCACGAGGACGTGGTTTCGGCCATTGGGGTCGCCGCCGACGGGATCATGCACGACGTGCGATCTGAGCTTGGCTTGGGTCGCCATGAAGATGCTGCCATCGGCGAGACAGATGCTGCCGACGTTCCCGTGGAGGTAGGGCGTCCAGCGGATGGAGGACGATCTCCGAGTATCGAGGGACATGGCGCCGTAGGAAAGGTTGGCGGGACGGCAGGTTTCCAGTTGACCGAGTCCATTGGTGATATTCCGGTCGCCGGCGAGGAGTGTGAGCGGCTGTTGGGAGTAGGCGTGTGTGCCGACGAAATAGCTCAAGGTCTTGTTCCGATTCGTGAGGTTGGAGAATCCCTGCGCTTGGCCTGAAAAGTCCGCAGCGAGCCTTCGTCCTTTGTCGCTGGGACAAACCAGAATCCGCGGCGTGGTCAGTTCGTTGGAGAGAATGGCAAAGTGCTCCCAAGGGTCCGATCGCGTGCGGGTTCCGCCGTCATTAAGTTCGACCTGTGGAGGAAACAGGTCGCGGTGTTCGTTCGCGAACGAACGCATCGCCAACCCCACTTGGCGCAATTGGCTAACGCATTGAATGCGTTGCGCCTTGGACTTCGCCCGCGCCAGGGCCGGCAACAGCATTCCGGCCAGGATGGCGATGAGTGCGATAACTACCAGCACTTCGATGAGGGTAAACGCCGCGTTTCCTGCTTCCTGCCGCTTCCAGGCTTTCATGGGCTTAGGCGGATTCTTGCGCATGAGATGTGAATGTCAAACCGTATTTGGCCGCCCACTGTCCTGCGACAGTATCCTCACCGCAGCGGCGGGCGTCGCGCCTGCCGTCGAGCCGGGACGTCTTGCCCGGCGGAACCGAGCGTGGAAATTCGAGCGTGCTCCCCGATTCATGGCCAACTCCGGGCGGCACGATGCAGCCCTCTACGGCAGCAATTCTCATTTTGGCAACAGGCGCGGTTCGTGACCGTAAGGCGGACACTCCTGTCCGCAAATTTTCGGTGGTTTTGCGGACAGGAGTGTCGGCGTTACGGCCAAAATGAGAATTGCCGCCGCAACGGTGAGTGCGCTTGCGCAGATATAGAGTCTTTGAGTAAACCCTCCTGGTGCAACTGATCCGTCAGACCCCCATCCTGGTGACCGGTTCCGCCGGACGAATCGGCCGCGCGGTTGTCTCTGCGCTCGCAGCCGCGGGTTGGCCGGTTCGGGCATTCGACCGAGTGCCGGTGCCGGATCAAGCCGGGAGCATAGCGGGTGAGCTGACGGATTTTGAAGCCCTCCAGCGAGCTGCATCCGGCGTGGGCGCGATCATCCATCTTGCCGCGACCCCCGACGACGAGGATTTCCTGACCAAACTGCTTCCGAGCAACGTTGTCGGCGCGCACAATGTGCTGGAGGCCGCGCGAGTGAAGGGTGTGAAGCGGGTTGTGTTGGCCAGCACGGGCCAGGTCAACTGGTGGCAACAGCATGAGGGGCCCTGGCCGGTTCGAGCAGATAACTTGCCCACGCCCAGGCACTGGTATGCGGCGACGAAAGTTTTTCTGGAGGCCGCAGGCCAAGCTTTCGCCCGGAATTACAGCATGACGGTGCTCGCCGTCCGGTTGGGGTGGTGTCCCAGGACGCGCCAGCAAGTCGAGGAAATCAAAGCGGCATCGCGCGGGCAGAATACTTACTTCAGCGCGCGTGACGCAGGTCGTTTCTTCGTCCGAGCGATCGAGGCGGACTTGGAACCCGGATTCTCCGTTGTCTTCGCGACGAGCCGGCCCGTGGAGAACCACATTTTTGATCCGGGGCCTGCCCAGCGCTTGTTGGGCTGGGAACCGAAGGATCGCTTTCCGGAGGGTTTGGAGGAGGGCATTTCTACTTAAGAGCGAGTTTTGAAAATGCCTGTTGGGTGGAACGGGCCACTGGCCTTTTGCGGCAGGCTACCAGGCTGCCGCAATTTTCGGCGGCAAGTGGCCGCCGAGAACGGGCTGGCAGCCCGTTCCACCCATTTTCAAAGCACGCTCTAAGACGCGGGAAAAAAATCCGAGTAGAGCTTCTTTGTCGCCTGCAAGCCTCTTTGAACTAAATCCAAGTCACCAACCAAGCTAAAAAGTTGACAGCCTAATTCGCGGCATTTCGCGGCATGTTCGGGGCCGCGAGTCAAGACGCCCCAAGACTTGCCGGCTTTCTTGACCGCGGCAGCGACGCGTTCGAGCGCGGCAATACATTTGGGGTGCATGGCTTCGCCTGGCACTCCCAAGGTGCAGGACAAGTCGCTCGGACCCACGAACAAGGAATCCACACCCTCGACGGCGGCGATCTCGTCCACGCACTCAACGGCCTCCAGAGTCTCGATCTGAACGCAGAACCAGCGCTCGCGGTTGGCGCGTTCGATGTGCTGGGCGGGATTGGCGGTCCCGTAACCGGCTTCATAGTTCGCGCCGAATAAGCCGCGCACGCCCAAGGGGGGATATTTTGCCCACTGGACGATCTGGCGGACCTGGTCCGTTGAGCGAATCTGCGCGACCATGACGCCTCCGGCGCCGGTCTCCATGGGCCGCATGACAGTGGCGTAGTCGGTTGGGGCGACGCGCACGAACGCGTCCAACCCGGCGGCCCGGCAGGCCATGACGAGAAGTTCCAATTGTTGGTGGGGAATCGCCGAGTGTTCCTGATCGATCCAAACGCCCTGGAAACCGCCGGCCAGACCGGCAATTTCCACCAGTTTTGGGCTGGCGAGGGATCCGAGCGCCAGGACGCGAACAATTTCGCCGCTGGCCAAACGCTGTTTAATGGTCGTTGTCATTCGTGAGGTTCAATTGCGGGTGCGTGGTTGAAACGGCAGCGGTCGTAACAAATCACAGGCAGAAGATCAATTCTTGAGTGTTGAAATACAGCTTTTTCATTGTCAAGAGATGTTGCCCGAACGAAGTTATGGGCCATGAGACGCTGCGTGATGTTCGTTCCTTCTGTGTGTCTGTTCCTGATCGCAGCATGCGAGACGCGTCCTCCCACTCCGTCCGCCCCAGTGGCCTCGATCGACTACGGACCTTACCCTCAGAATTTCGAACAGATCGTCAAAGACCACTTCGCGAAGTCGCTCCTTGAACCGGCTTCGGCACAATACCGTTTCGGCCGGCCTTTCGCGGGCTACACCGTGGCGGGTCCTTTGCTGGGCGGCAAAGTGCAGGAGGCCGGTTATTTCGTCGAGATTTGGCTCAAAGCGAAGGACCGAACGGGCGGCTATTTGCCTGAGCAACGCTTGGGGGTGTTGATTAAGAACGGCGAGGTCTTGATGGAACTTCGGGAGATGGAATTGGAAAAGGTAAAACGCGCTCCGGCAAGCCGCGGGCCATGACGGCCGCCGGTTTGAACAGAGGGCGGTTCGGTGACGCGCCGCCGGCTCCGGCGCTCGATGCCATCGTCCGGATTCGTTTGCTGTCACTCGGCGTCGCTTTTGTCATTGGAACCCAGGGCATCATGGCACAAACGAACCAATCCGAGGCAACGCAGTGGCTGACCGCGGCCAGCGCGACGCCTGAATTCAAAGTTTCGAAATCACGCCGCGCCTGGGAAAGGACTCGGAAAGAGATTCGCGCTCAACTCTGGGAGTTGCTAGGTCGGCTGCCTGCGAGACCAAAGCAGCCCGCGGTTCAGACCATTCTCCGGCAGGATCACGGCGATTTTCTCCTGGAGAAGTTTCGATTCGATAATGGCGCCGGCGCCAGCGTTCCGGGGTATCTGTTCCTACCGAAGCGCACGGAGAAGAAATTACCTGCTCTCCTCTACTGCCACTGGCATGGCGGCCAGTATGACAACGGAAAGGAAGAGCTGCTCCGCGCCGACCACACGCCGGCGGCGCCTGGACCCACACTGGCCAAGCGTGGCTACGTGGTGCTGGGCATCGATGCGTGTGGCTTCGGCGAACGCCACGGCAAAGGACCCGGCGGGCCGGAAGAGAAAAGAGGCGCCGCCGAGATGACCGCCAGCAAATTCAATCTCTGGGTGGGCAGAACTCTTTGGGGAATGATTCTGCGCGACGACTTGATGGCTCTTGACTATCTGCTCTCTCGCCCCGAAGTGGATGCGAAGCGCGTGGGGGTCACCGGAATCAGCATGGGTGCGACGCGTTCGTGGTGGCTCATGGCGCTGGACGAACGGATCAAAGCCGGCGTGGCGGTCGCCTGCTTGACGCGGTATCAGGACCTTATTTTGACCGAAGGGCTGAAGTACCACGGGATCTACTATTTCGTGCCAGGGATGCTGAACCATTTTGACACCGAAGCGGTCGTGGCGTTGATTGCGCCTCGTCCGATCTTGTTCTTAACCGGCGACCAGGATTCCGGTTCGCCCGTGGCAGGCATTCGGAAAATCGAAGCGAAGGTCTGTCCTGTGTATCGACTGTACGATCACGAGGAGTTGTTCCAAAGCCGGATCTATGCCGGCGTGGGCCATGTGTACCTGCCGGACATGTGGCAGCGCATGCTCGATTGGTTCGACGACAATCTCAAGGCGAAGTAGTTTGCGGCTCGTCAGCGCGACCGTCTCGCCGCGCGGCACAGCCGCAGCCAAACAGGGCGGGGCGAGGCTCCGTCGAGCCCTGGAATCCTTCCTGGCAAAGAAGTCAGGGCTCGACAGGAGTCTCGCCCCACCTCCAAATTGTTCGCAGCCAGCGAACAGTTTCGACTATTGGAGTGTAATCGGGTTGATACTTTTTGAAGGCGAATAGGCATGAATCGGAACTGGCGGGAGCGGATCAAGAAGCTGGTTGGCACCTTTGTTTGTCTGTGCTTCCTTTTCCTCGTGCTACGGTGGTTTGAAACCAGCCAGGTCTATCATCCGCACAGAACTCTTGAAGCAACTGGCGGAGCGTTGGGAAGGCCATGGGAAGACGTTTGGTTCTACGCGTCGGATGGCACCCGGTTGAATGGCTGGTTCTTTCCAGCCGACACGAATTCGGCCAGGGGCCATTTTGTGGTGCTGCTTTGCCATGGGAATGCAGGAAATATCGGACACCGGCTGGAGCACGATCAAATCCTGCTGAACCTTGGCGTGGGAGTTTTCTCTTTTGACTACCGCGGCTACGGACGAAGCGCTGGCCGGCCGTCGGAAAGAGGGACGTACATCGACGCCATGGCAGCTTATCGGTGGTTGCTCGACAAAGGCTTCAAGCCCGGACACATCGTTGCTCTTGGTGAATCGCTGGGAGGCGCGGTCGCCGCCGAGTTGGCCACACAGGTTGGATTGGCCGGGATTATCCTGCAAAGCACGTTTACCAGCGTGCCGGACATCGGGGCGGAGTTGTTTCCTTGGCTGCCCGTGAGATGGATCAGCACGATTAAGTACGATACTCGAAGCAAGCTTCCGCGAATCAAGATTCCCGTGTTGATTATGCACAGCCGAATGGATTCCATCGTGGCCTATCATCACGCGGAAGAAAACTTCGCGGCGGCCAATGCGCCTAAAGTCTTCTTTGAACTGAAGGGCGACCACAACGATTCCCTCCTCACGGACGGCGCCAACTACGGCAAGGGCATTGACGAGTTCTTGCGTCTCATCGAGCGGAACCGGTGACCAACGGCCCGAAGCCCGCTGTTCACATCAACCTGGCGGCCAACCCATGTGCCGTCCGCCAATGATATGGCAATGGAGGTGCGGAACGGTTTCGCCGCCGTCGGGACCGTTGTTAATGACGAGCCGATATCCGGAGTTGTTCAGACCGAGGGTCCCGGCGACCTCAGCGGCCTTTGAAAGCAAGTGGCTTAGAAGCGCCTCATCCTGCGGAGCTGCTTCGGAAATGCGCGGGATCGGCTTCTTCGGCACGATCAACACATGGACCGGGGCAACCGGCTTGATGTCCCGGAACGCGATGACCCGGTCGTCTTCATACACAATCTGGGCTGGGAGCTCCCGCGCCGCGATTTTTTCAAACAGAGTCTTGCTCATGGGCAATGGGCGAACGATGCAAAGCTCGAAACGCGAAAAACGTCAGGCGGCTTGACCGATAGGCCGCTGCCACGGTTTTTCCTGCATCAGGATACGACCAGCCCGCACGAGGCGGCTGGAGCTTCCGTTTCGAGGCAATCGCGAAGGTAGTCAACAATTTGGTCGTTCAATTCCTGACACCGATGGGACCAGCGTTTTGCGCCGAGGAGTTCTTTCACGCAACCGCGGAGGCCTTGGAATCTGAGCACTTGAGGAGAAGCGGCCAGCCGATTCTTCAGCTCTGCGCGCAGGCTGGAGAAAAAGGCCAATTCAAACCCGCCGAGAGCGCCGGTCGCCAACGTGTGCAAGTCTGTCACCACGAGATGATCGGAACCTTTGGCGGCTGCGGCAGTCGGAGTCAGGCCCACAGCTTTGAGCACATGCTCAAGTGCGTTGGCGAATTCCGCGACGGACACCGATTGGCGACCCAGGTCATGTTTGAAGTAGTGCAGGACGGCAGCGGCAGCTTGGCGGATCATGTCGGCGTCCACCACAGAGCCTGTGCTGTCGATCAACTGGATCGAGAACAGTTCCGTCGTGCAAGGAACAAAATTACCCGACGGTGTCTGGAGAAGGAGGTAATCGCGATGCAATTGAATCACTTGAGCTCCTCCAACCGTTTGACTTCTTGAACAAATTCGGTGGCCTCGCGGAACCGGCGATAGACGCTGGCAAAGCGGACATAAGCGACCTGGTCGATTTGGCGAAGTTCCTCCATGACGCGCTCGCCGATGGCCATCGATGGGACTTCGCGGTCGTATTTGGTGTTAATGTCTTCCACGATCCGATCCACAAGCTCTTCGATGACTTTTGGGCTCACTGGACGTTTCTGGCAGGCCTTCTTCAGACCCGAGAGCAGCTTCTCGCGTGAGAATTCCTCGGACCTCGCATCGCGTTTAATGACCATGAGCTCTTCGTGCTCGATCTCCTCGTAGGTTGTGAATCGGTACCCACAGGCTAGGCATTCGCGACGCCGACGAATTGTTGTTCCACCTCGCGCAGTCCGAGAATCGATCACTTTGTCCTCTTCACAACCGCATTTGATGCAGCGCATAAAACTTCGCGAACTACAACCCGCTGTGGATAGACAGTCTCTATCACACCATAGGTTGTGGCGTCAAGCGGATTCTTCGGTTATTCGTCATTCTCGCGCGGGCCTCAATGCACAACCATTCGCGTGAATGGAAAAACGTAGGCTTGAAGATACACCAACACTCCGACTAAGGCAGCCAGGGCAATGCTGTGGAAGAACACGTAGCGAAGAATGGCTCCTTCGTGGCCATACCAATTCGTCGCTGTGCTGGCAACCACGATGCTCTGGGCATCGACCATTTTCCCCATGACGCCTCCCGAACTGTTCGCCGCTGCCATCAGAGTCGGACTGACGTTGATCTGTTCGGCCGTGATTTTCTGCAGACTCCCAAAAAGAACATTCGACGCCGTGTCGGATCCGGTCAGGGCCACGCCGAGCCAGCCAAGGAGAGTTCCGAAGAATGGGTAAAGTGCGCCTGTCTTCGCCAGCGCTAAGCCCAAAGTCGCGTCGGTGCCCGAATACCGCGTCACGTAGCCGAGCGCGAGCATCGCCGCGATCGTCACCAAAGAGTAGCGGACGCGGATCAACGTCTCCCAATAACTCTTGAGCATTTCCTTCACGCCGCATCCCATGATCAGTCCCGCGAGGACGGCCGAGACGAGGATTCCGCTGCCAGTGGCAGACAGCCAGTTGAGCCTGAAGACAGCTTCCTCCGGCTTGGTGGGCTTATCAGGCGTTGGCGCAGGCACGACCGGCGGTGTCCGGACGACCACGTCATGAAGATTGGCGACCTTGAATTCCGGGCTCGTCACTTGGCCGGAGAATCGAAGGCTGTCCGCCGCGGCGGGCAAGGGCAGGTGGACGTCGAAGGATCTTTCTCCAACGGTTATCGGTAAGCGAAGTTCCTCAACGGCCGCTTTGAGAGAAGCGCTGCCGTTGAGGAATTTTCTCGCTTGTGGCGTTCCCCAGATAAAGACGCAGACGCTCAACAGAATCCAAGGGACCCACGCCCTGACAACCTCGGACTTCGTGTGTTGGGAATGGGCCGGGGCAGGGGAATGATTCTGATTCTCGGCGGGGGTCCAGTTGTCGCCAGGTTGCCAAAATCGGAGAAGCGCTCCGACTGCAACCATGGAACACATTGAGGCGACAATATCCACCAACCAAGGGCCGTGAAGATTCGAAACCAGAAACTGCGGGATGGCGAATGCCACTCCCGCCGTGAGCGCAGCCGGCCAGACGCCGAGCATGCCTCGGAATCCGGCAAACGCCCAAACCACCCAAAACGGCACAATCAAAGAAAAAAACGGCAACTGCCGCCCTGTCATGGCCGACAATTCGTGGAGGTCCAAACCGGTCACCGCGCTCAGGACAATGATCGGAGTCCCGAGAGCTCCGTAGGCGACCGGGGCCGTGTTCGCAATCAGAGATAGGCCCGAGGCGGCCAATGGCCTGAAACCGAGCTGGATGAGGATGGCTGCCGTGACCGCCACCGGCGTCCCAAATCCAGCCGCCCCCTCGAAAAACGCTCCGAAGGAGAAGGCGATGAGAATGACTTGGATCCGCGGGTCCGGCGCCAGTGCGGCCAGGTTCGCCCGGAGAATGTTGAAGAGCCCTTTCTGAACCGTGAGTTGGTAGAGAAAGATCAGGTTGAGGATAATCCAGCCGATGGGAAACAGGCCGTAAGCAGCTCCAAAAAGGGTGGTCGCAGCCGCCACTTTGAAGGGCATCCGATAAACGAGCAAAGCTGCCCCCAACGCCACTCCGAGTCCAATCAAGGCCGAGTAGTGGATTCTAATATGCAGGAAGGCAATCGACGCGAGGAGGACCACAACCGGGAGCGCTGCAATCAGCGTGGAAAGAAGCGGATTTCCGAGAGGGTCGTAGATTTGCAGCCATTGCTGTGTGCCCATTGTAAATGTCTGGTTGGGATGTGGCCGGAGTTTTTAACCTGAACACTGAGTGGAACACAACCAGGAATTCGGGGACCCCTGAAGACGCGGTGCATCGGCGAGTTGTTCATATCGCCGGCTCTCGAGCTGTCAAGTTGCGGGGTTCCCCAATTTCGCGGTCCGCGGAGGCCGGAAGCTTCGATCCGGCGGCGGTTTCGTGACCGGCGACCGTGGGGTTGATTTGTCGTCTATGCTCCCGAAGGTGATTCCGTGATTGGAGGCGGTTGGCTCGAATCACCCGCCGTTGCGTCGCCCCCCATCCAACCGCCGCCGGAAAGGTGGGCCAAATTCAAAAAGCCCGTGCCGCGTGGCTAGAACTTGATGGCGAAAATGACAAAGCCTTTGGCCGCTCCTGTTTGAGGATCGGTATAGACGTTATCGCCAGCTTGTTTTGGCTTCGGTGAATAGCGCAGGTCGGTTGGCTTCGACGATTTGTTGCTCCCCTTGAGATCGGCCAGCACGCCGCCATAAAAGACGCGCGGTTCGGTTTTCTTTGGAGGCGTTTTGGCGCCGCTGCTCGCGATGGTTTCACTCCCTTTCTTACCTGATAGGACGTGCAGGCTGGTCTTTCCGGGGGGTGCAGCCTGAGAGTAGGCATCCACGCATGTCAGAATGCTCAGGAGGAGCACGGGCAAGAGAGTTTTCATGGAAAACATTCCACCACGAAACGGAGCTTTGTCAAAAGGCGAAAAATGTTTTTTTCGATGCTTGACAAGTGATTCAGGGAAAAGGACATTTGCTAAAGTTCCGCGAAGGCGCCTGCCTCATCGACAACTATGCTAAAGATACACGGCCAGTGGTCACGGATGTGCGACAGGATTTCTCGCCGCAATTTTTTGAGGATTGGCGCTTTAGGTTTAGGAGGATTCACCCTATCAGAACTCTTCCGGATCGAAGCGGTGACAAGCCCTGGCCGCTCGCACAAGGCTGTGATCATGATCTTCTTGCCGGGCGGGCCGTCTCATCAGGACATGTTCGACTTGAAGATGGATGCGCCGGCTGAAATCCGCGGAGAGTTCAAGCCGATCAAAACCAACGTCCCCGGAATCCAGATATGCGAGCATCTGCCCAAGCTGGCGGCGATCATGGACAAATTGGTGATTATTCGTTCCATGGTGGGTGCGGAGGATAATCACTACGCCTTCCAATGTTTGACCGGACGGCACATGAAAGGCCAGCCCCCGGGCGGGTGGCCGGCGCTTGGCTCGGTGCTTTCAAAGGTCCAAGGCCCGTTGAACAATGCCGTGCCTCCTTTTGTCGGTCTTTCGCCAAAGATGGGCCATGTTCCGTGGTCCGACGCGGGCACACCTGGCTTTTTAGGCGTCGCCCACGCTCCATTTACGCCGAACAAAGGGGCAGGGCAGGGGGATATGATATTGAACGGTGTCACTCTGGATCGGTTGTCGGACCGGAAACGTTTGCTCTCGAGCTTCGATCGATTCAGACGCGACATCGATACGAACGGCCTCATGGAGGGGTTGGATGCTTTCAACCAACAAGCCTTTGGAGTTCTCACATCCAGCAAACTCTTGGATGCTCTGGATATCAGCAAGGAGGAGCCCAAAGTCCGCGACCGCTATGGGAAAGGCGACCCGAAGAATCGTGACGATGGCGGACCCAAGCTTATGGAACATTTCCTGATTGCCCGGCGGCTGGTGGAGGCCGGAGCGCGGTGTGTCACCTTGGCCTTCAGCCGTTGGGATCATCATGGAGATAATTTTGGAGCGCTGCGGCAGGATTTGCCCCTGCTGGATCAAGGCGTCAGCGCGCTTGTCGAAGACCTCCATCAACGCGGATTGGCCCAAGACGTTTCTGTGGTGGTGTGGGGGGAGTTCGGCCGGACTCCGGTGATCAACAAAGATGCCGGTCGCGATCATTGGCCTCGCGTTTCGTGTGCCGTGCTCGCTTGCGGTGGCATGAAGACCGGCCAAGTGATTGGAGCAACCGACCGCCTCGGAGGCGAAGCGGTTGAACGGCCCGTGCAATTTGGGGAGGTTTTCGCCACGCTGTATCACAACCTGGGAATCGACGTGAGCAAAGTGACCGTGCCGGATTTGGCCGGACGGCCGCAATACCTCGTCGATCATGGGTATCAGCCGTTGCGTGAACTCGTTTAGCTTCGTATCATGCTGATCATCCCCGGTCCTCAAGCCCGATTCTGCGATGGCATCTCACGGCGGAATTTTCTTCGCATCGGAGGCTTGGGCCTGGGGGGCTTGGCCTTGCCAGAGCTTTTTCAGGCAGAAGCGCAAGCCGGCATCCGAACATCGCACAAGGCGGTGATCATGATTTACCTTCCTGGAGGGCCTCCGCACCAGGACATGTTTGACCTGAAGCTCGGCGCGCCGCTCGAGATTCGTGGAGAGTTCAAACCCATTCGAACCAAAGTGCCGGGCCTCGAGATTTGCGAGCATTTGCCGCGGATGGCCGCGATGATGGACAAGCTGATCGTGATTCGTTCCATCGTCGGCGCCCGCGACGAGCACAGCGATTTTCAGTGCATGACCGGGCATCTCTCGCGCAATCAACCGCCCGGAGGCTGGCCTTCGTTCGGCTCGGTCATTTCAAAACTCCAGGGGACGGCCAGTCTGGCTGTCCCTGCGTTCGTGGGGCTTGAGCCAAAGATGCAACACCGGCCGTACAACGCCGCTCATGCCGGTTTTCTCGGCGTGCCGCACAATTCCTTTCGACCTGGCGGCGACGCGAAGGCGGACATGGTGCTGAACGGCGTCACATTGGAGCGGCTCGCGGACCGGCGAGCTTTGTTGACCAGCTTCGACCGTTTCCGGCGCGACGTCGATGCGAGCGGCTTGATGGAGGGCGTTGATGCGTTTAATGAACAAGCCCTCGACGTTTTGACATCGAGCCGGCTCTTGGAGGCCTTGGATTTTCAACGAGAAGACAAGCGCGTCATCGAGCGTTACGGAAAAGGAGATCCAAAACCGCATGGAGACGCGGCGCCGATGCTCATGGAACAGTTCTTGGTGGCGCGCCGCTTGGTGGAGGCGGGAGCCCGAGTCGTGACGGTGGCCTTTGGTTTTTGGGATTATCACGGGAATAACCACAAGCACGCGAAGGCAGATTTGCCGCTGTTGGATCAAGGCGTCACTGCGCTCGTTCAGGATTTGCACGACCGAGGACTGGAGAAGGACGTCAGCGTGATTGTTTGGGGCGAGTTCGGCCGGACACCGACCATCAACAAGGACGCCGGCCGCGATCACTGGCCTAAAGTCTCCTGCGCGCTCCTGACCGGAGGAGGAATGAAGACTGGCCAGGTGATCGGTTCAACGGATCGGCTTGGCGGCGAACCCGAGGATCGGCCGGTCGATTTCCAGGAAGTGTTTGCGACTCTTTACCACAACATGGGCATCGACGCCAACAAGACAACGATCACTGACCTGTCTGGCCGCCCGCGCTATTTGGTCGATGGATATCCGCCGCTGCGAGAATTGGTGTGATGACTGATCCATCTCTTGAACCGAAACCATCCGGATGCGGGACAAAGTCCTATGCCTGGCTTTGTCTCCCCGTCGGAATCGCCTTGGGCGGTTTGGCTGGCTTCCTCACAGGGAATTTCATGGTCTGGCTGGTCGGCGGTTTAGGGGTGGGTTTGGCGGCACACCTGTTTGCCAAAGGTGGAACCTGACGGACCAGTGAATAAGGTTGCCGGTCGGCAACCGCAGAAGGCGCCGGTTTGAGGGATCACGTGGTGTGGTGAAGCGCATTCGGCACCTAAACTGGGTAGGTGCGCGTTCCACCGAGGCCATGATCTCGCGACCGGCGGACAGAAGCAGTCAGGGATGGAGCGGAATCCGTCCCTACCGGCTACATGGTTGTAAATACCATGAGAACGAATATGATGATCGACAATATACTCCTTGGCCGCGTGGCTTTCAGCGTCTTGGCTTGCTGGGCAGTTTCGTCAGGGATTGCCGGTGCGTCGCCGGCGAACAAACATGAGGAAAAGCCGACGAGGCTCCATATCCACTTTGCGAGCGAAAATGCCGTAAACGCTGACGCGGTCTTGAGGCTGAGGGGAAGCGACGCCAGGCAGCAGTTGTTGGTCACGGGGGTGCTGCCGGGCGGCGGCCTCAGAGATATGAGCCACCAGGTGAGCTTTTCAACAAGACCTGAAGGCATCGTGCAGTTGGATAAGGGCGGAGTTGTCGTACCCCTCAAAGATGGGGCTGCCACGATTAGCGCCGGGAGCCCAGGCGGCTTGACTGCGACCCTCTCGGTTGAAGTGGATGATTTCTCATCCGTAGCTCGTGTAAACTTTCCCAACCAAATCGTGCCGATTTTCACCAAGACGGGGTGCAACGCAGGTGGCTGCCATGGCAAAGCCAGTGGCCAGAATGGATTTAGGCTTTCATTGCTCGGCTTCGAGCCAGCGGAAGACTACGAACATCTCGTGAAGGAAGCCCGCGGGCGCAGGCTGTTTCCTGCGGCTCCGGAAAACAGTCTGCTCCTCCTGAAAGCCACGGGCATTTCGCCCCATGGAGGTGGGAAACGAATCGAACCGGATTCGGACGACTACAAACTGATTATGCGCTGGATCAAGCAAGGGATGCCCTACGGCAAACCCTCCGATCCAACCGTCGCCCGCATCGAGGTGTTTCCCAAGGAACGCACGA
This sequence comes from Verrucomicrobiota bacterium, assembly GCA_016209525.1. GTDB lineage: Bacteria > Verrucomicrobiota > Verrucomicrobiia > Limisphaerales > SIBE01 > VHCZ01. The sequence continues at coordinate 14,049 of JACQWK010000573.1, read as the reverse complement.
TGCCGATGGGAGCGGAACAGCAGCTCGTCGTGATTGCGCACTACACAGACGGATCCACGGAGGACGTCACCCGCAGCGCGCTCTTTGAACCGAACGACAAAGAAATGGCCAAAACGGACGAGAATGGGAAAGTCGAATTGTTCAACCAACCCGGCGACGTGGCGGTCATGGTTCGTTATCAGGCGAAAGTCGCCGTGTTCAGAGCGACCGTTCCGTTGGGCGCGCCTGTGGTTGCTTTGCCTCCCTCGAAGAATTTCATTGACGAACTCGTGTTCCGGAAACTCACAACCGTCGGCATGCCGCCTTCCGAAGTTTGCGACGACGCGACTTTCTTGCGTCGCGTTACCATCGACATTGCGGGGCGCATTCCAACACCGGAGGAAACGAAACGATTCCTGGAGGACAAGAGCCCGGGAAAACGGGATCAATGGATCGACTTCCTGCTCGACAGTCCGGATTACGCGGATTACTTCGCGAACAAGTGGAGCGCGCTTCTCCGGAACAAGCGCGGCGCGCCGACGCACACTCGAGGGACTTACGCCTTCCACGCCTGGATTCGCGACAGTTTGTTCTCGAACAAACCTTACGATCAATTCGTCCGCGAAGTGATCGCGGCGTCGGGCGAACTCGGAGACAACCCGGCGGTGGCCTGGTATCGCCAAGTGAAGGACACGACGACGCAACTGGAGGACACGGCGCAGCTTTTCCTTGGAACCCGCTTGCAGTGCGCCCAGTGTCACCACCATCCGTTTGAGCGGTGGAGCCAGCAGGACTATTACAGCTTCGCGGCGTTCTTTAGTCAGGTTGGACGCAAGCCCGGACTGAGGCCTGGGGAGGAGGTCATCTTCCACAAGCGAGGCAGACCGACCGCGACGAACAAGAAGACCAAAGTGGCCGTCCAACCGGCGGGGTTGGGCACGGGCGTCTTGGATCTCTCGCCGGACGAGGATCCAAGGCAGGCGCTCTCCGACTGGATGGCCAGCAAAGACAATCTTTACTTCGGCCGTTCCCTGGTCAATCGATATTGGAAGCACTTCTTCAGCCGCGCCTTGGTTGAACCGGAGGACGACATCCGTGAAACCAATCCGCCGACAAACCCTGCGTTGCTCGATGCCTTGGCCAGTCACTTCGTCAAAAGCGGCTTTGATCTGAAGCAACTGGTCCGCACGATCTGCCGTTCCTCGGTGTACCAACTCGGTTCTGTGCCGAACGATCACAACCAGGTCGATAAACAGAATTTCTCGCGCTTTTACCCGAAGCGGCTGACCGCTGAGGTGCTGCTCGATGCTGTGAATGAAATGACCCAATCGGAGAATCGTTTCGATGGCCTGCCGGCAGGTACGCGCGCGGTTCAGCTCCCGGACAACAGTTTCAACGCGAATTCTTACTTCCTGACGGTTTTCGGGAGGCCGGAGATGTCCAGTTCGTGCGAGTGCGAACGCTCCCAGGACGCGAGCCTCGCCCAGAGCTTGCACCTGTTGAATGCGAAGGATATTCAGGAGAAACTCGCGAACGACAAAGGAAGAGCCGCCCTGCTTGCCTCCAGCCAAAACTCGGACGAGACGAACCTCCGAGAGCTTTATTACCGGGCTTACTCTCGAGCGCCCGAGCCGAAGGAATTGGCGCTCGCGATGAATTACTTGGACAAGAAATCCAGCAAGAAACGCGAGGCCTATGAGGACATCATCTGGGCTCTCATCAACACCAAAGAGTTTCTGTTCAACCATTGAGACTGTTTCCCTCCGGCCGTAGCGCAAGTCTTCCACCTGCCGTATCGCCGATTTGTAATCGGCGGAGTGCCGGCAAGTTCGAGCGCGCAAGATTCTGTTGGCCGCTCGCAGAATGCAATTCTCCGATACGGCAGATTGAAAATCTGCGCTACGTGAACGGCCTGGTGCTCGCGATTGTTTTGGCCGCGGTGCTGCAATCTTCCGCTTCGTACGGTCAGTTGCCGGTTGCGCGGCTGTCCGCAATTTTTCCTCCAGGGAGCACCTCGGGCAGAACCGTCGAAGTCGCCGTCTCCGGCCTCGATTTGGACGACGTTGATCGGATCATTTTCTCTCACGACGGAATCAAGTCCGCTCCAAAACTGTCGAAAGATCGGGCTCGCCCGGAACCCAATCAGTTCGTGCTCACTGTCTCCTCCCATATCCCGCCTGGGATTTACGAAGCCCGTGCGATTGGCCGTTTTGGGATGACCAATCCGCGAGCTTTCGTCGTCAGTGACCGCCGGGAAATAATCGAGCCGGCCCAGAACCACTCCCGGGAATCCCCGGCCGCCTTGGAACTGGAATCGGTCATGAATGGCCACGCGGACGCTAATGCTGCGGACTTTTTCAAATTTTCAGCCAAGAAGGGCCAGCGGCTGATGATCGAATGCGCGGTCGCCGCAATCGACTCCCGAATGGATCCTGTGCTTGTGCTGTATGGCGCCAGTGGCCGGGAGCTGGATCGCAATCGACGCGGTGGAACTTTGGATCTGACCGTGCAGTCTGACAGCCTGTTCATTCTTAAAGTCCACGATGTTCTGTACCGCGGCGGCGAGGAATATTTTTATCGGCTAAGTATCAGCGCCGCCCCTCATCTTGATTTCATCTTGCCACCTTGCGGGCTGGCCGGGACGAAGAGCAAGTTCGACCTCTACGGCAGGAATTTGCCCGGTGGAATTCCAACCGATTTCAAGGTGCATGGCAAGACTCTGGAAAAACTTGCCGTTGAAATAGATCTCCCGCCCGAGGACTCGAACAAACCGCGCGCTTTCCCAGGCATTGTTCTGAAGCCTGCGGACGCGGTGATCAACGGAATCGAGTACCAGTTGAGCGCCCCCCAGGGTAGCTCGAATCCGCTTTTGATCAGTTTCGCCACCGCGCCAGTCGTCCTGGAAGAAGGCGCCAATGACAAAGGCGAGTCGGCGCAAAAGGTGACGGTCCCTTGCGAATATGTCGGACAGTTTCATCCGAAGGATGATCGCGATTGGATCGCCTTCGAAGCCAAGAAGGGAGAAGCGTATTGGGTCGAGATTTTCTCGCATCGCTTGGGCTTGCCCACCGATCCTTTCCTCCTCATCCAGCGGGTGGCGGAAGACGAAAAGGGCGGGGAAAAGATCTCGGATGTTCAAGAATTGTATGATTTGGACGCCAATCTGGGCGGGCCGGAATTCAATACGGCGACTCGGGATGCCGGGGCGCGGTTTGAAGCAAAGGAGTCAGGAACATATCGGATTCTAGCGCGCGATTTATTCAATTCCGTGGAGAGCGACCCTCGACTGATCTATCGGCTGGCCATCCGCAAGGCAGCTCCCGATTTCCGTCTGGTCGCGTTGCCGCAGCCGCCGCCACCGATCAATCGCGACAAACGGGAAGCGACGCCTTGGGCATTGTTTTTGCGCAAGGGAGAGACGGTGGCGGTCAAGGTTCTGGCCTTCCGGCGCGAGGGATTCAATGGTGAAATCCGGCTTGCGGTTGAGGGACTCCCTCCCGGCGTTCGGGCGGACGACGTTCAGATCGAACCGAACAAATCATCGGCGGTCGTGCTTCTAACCGCGGCTGAGAATGCGGCGGGATGGAATGGTCCGATCCGGATCCTGGGCAAGGCAAGTATCGGTGCGACGGAAGCAGTCCGCGAGGCTCGGGAGGCAGATGTGAACTGGACGGTTCCCGACTATAACAGCGAGCCTGTGACGTCACGAATCCGCGGAGATCTCATGCTCGCTGTGAGCGACCAAGAGGCAGCGCCCGTCTCCATTTTCGCGGCCGAGGAGAAAGTGTGGGAAACGTCGCTCGCCGGCAAGCTGCAGATTCCCTTAAAGGTGCAGCGGCGCGGCGAGTTCAATGACACGATCAAACTCAAGGCTGCCGGCTTGTCGGCGCTCGATCCCATGAAGGAGGTGGATGTCGCCAACAGCACCAATGCGGTCATGCTTTCGCTCGATCTGACGCAATTGAAGGTGCCGGTCGGAGTGCACTCATTTCACCTTCAGGCGCAGACCAAAGGCAAATACCGAAGACGGACGGTCGAGGAAGCCAAGTCGGCCGAAACCTCGGCCAAAGCTGCGGAAGATGCCGCGAAACGAACAGAGAAGGAGGCCGCTGACTTGGCTGCCGCGGCCAAGAAAGCGTCCGAGGCCTTGATGCTTGCGAAGCAGGCCGCCGAAGAGGCGGAAACCAGGGCGAAAACCACCCAGGAAAAACTTGCCTCCGCGAGGAAGACCCCGGAGCAAACCTCGGCCGGCGCAGAACTCGCGGAGTCAAAAGCGGCGGTCGAAAAAGGGGTTGACGATGCGCTGGCACTTGCGAAAACCGCGGTTGCGGCGAGAATGGCCGCGGAGCAAAGCTTCATGGAGGCCTCCGCCAAAGCCAAGGAAGCCGAAGCACGAAAAGAGGAGGCCGCGAAGCAGGCCAAGGCGGCAAAAGAGGCTCTTGAGAGAGCCCAACTCAAAGACCTGACTCTGAGCACTTACTCCGCGTCCATTCATCTCAAGGTTGGGGCGGCGCCGATCACGATCGAGGCCGAGGCGCCTTCCAGCCCAGTAGAGCAGGGTGGGAAGATCGCGATTCCGATCAAAGTGACTCGCCTCTACGGGTTCGATGGCGCAGTCGAACTGGGCGCCGCCGTTCCCAAGGGCGTGACGGGCCTGAAGATTCCGAAGGGAGTAATCTCCAAGGACGAAAGCTCAGGAAGACTTGTGGTTGAGGCCGGAAATGACGCGACTCTGGGTGATCACACGCTAACCCTGCAGGCTTCGGTCAAATTGAATAACCAGGACCTCAGGGCCGAACTGCCATTGCTATTGAAGGTCGAGTTCAAATGAAAGCCTCAGTTCAGTGGGAGGCACTGCTTACCGCCGCCGGCGCTCTTCCGCGCAATGGGAGCGTGAAGGAGAAGACAGATCCTTTGCCTGGCTCGCTCTCCGCTTCGACCTGGCCGCCATGCAGGGCGACGATGTGTTTGACGATGGTCAGACCTAGCCCGCTGCCAGCGGCTCCCGCGGTGGTCGGCGAGAGACCGCGATAGAATTTTTCCCAGACCAGCGGCAACTGGTCCGCGGCAATGCCGACGCCTTGATCCGCGACAGACACGCGAATCGCCTCTCCGCGCCGCTTAATCTTGACCTGAATGCGAGGCGGGACCGGCGAGTATTTGATCGCGTTGACGATCAAGTTTTCCATGGCCCTGTGGATTTTCTTGCGATCGAAGCGAATCGGAGGGAGGCCCTCTTCAATCTCGAGCTGAATTTCCGCCCGCTGGAGACTGTGATACACCGTGACCAACTTCTTCGCCACGGCTCCGAGATCGTCCACTTCCGCTTCGAGCTCCGAATGGCCGCTCTCGAGTTTCGTGACATCCAAAAGGTCGGCCACCAAGTCTTGGATGCGCTTGGCGCTTTCGTCGATCATTTGGACGGTTTCCAGGTCCTGCGGAGAAACCGCATTGGCCTGCAACAAGAGGTTACCCGTGCCGAGCAGGATTGTAGTCAAGGGCGCCTTGATCTCGTGGCTGACGGTGTGGACGAACTCCAGGTTCATCTGGTGGAGCTTGCGCAGGTCTTGCACTTCGTGCCGGAGGCTCATGTCGCGCAGCACAAACACGTAGCCGGTCGGACAGTCCTGGCAATCCAGCATTGGGGCCAGCGTGATCCCGATTTTCAAGGTGGTTCTGCGGTCCACTTGGTAGTCGAACTCATCATCGAACATCGTGCCGCCGACTCCATTGGAATTGACCAGAGCAGACATGACCTTGGTCAGTGCGGGCGGCAGCGCCTCCCGGTAGCCGCGCCCGAGCACTTCCGCGCGCTTAAGATGGAAAATGAATTCTGTGTTCCGGTTGCAAGCGAGGATGCAGCCGTCCAGCGAGATGGCCAGAATCGCTTGGGGGACGCTTTCCAAGATCTCGCTCAGCAGATTGTTTTCCTGCACGTGATTCCCGTCTTGAGTTGTTAGCCGATCCAGCGGGCTGCCGGCTAGTTTTTTCTAATCAAGTCCAGAAACTCGCCGGCTTTGGCCATGCCGCTGAGGACCTCTTTGAAGACTTGGTCCACCAGGCTGGGGGTGAGGCCCAACTGGTTCCAGAGCACCTTGGAGAGCTCGGGAATGTAAGGGTCTCCTCCGTCGCCGATGCACAGGGCCCGGCTGAAAATGTCGGCGGTATGGACCAGCCAAACGAGCTGCCGATGTTGTCTGGCCAGCAACGGCGAATGATGCAAGCGGATGGCCAGGGTTAAATGCTCCGGAAAGTTCCATTTTTCAGCCAGCCAGTTGCCGACTTGGGAATGGTCGAACCCCAGAACTTGTCGCTCCGCTTCGAACATGGTGGACTGCTGCCGGTCAATCAGCTTGCGGACTTTGGCAGACTCCTCAGGAAAGTAGCGGATGAGAATGAGCTTGCCTTGGTCGTGCAACAAGCCGGCCACAAAGGCCTCGTCGCAATAGTCGGAATCAATCGCCTCCGCGAGCACTTCGGCGGCAATCGCGGTGCCAATGGCATGTTCCCAAAACCCGCCGTAATCGAAGCCGGGGGCGTCTCCGGACTTGAACGATTGAAGGAGTGAGCCGGCCAAGGCGAGATTCTTCACCTTGCTGAAACCCATGATGACGATCGCATGAGTGATACTGTTAATCCTTTGGGAAAACCCGTAGAAGGGGCTGTTGACCAGCTTAAGGGTCATGCTCGTCAACGCAACGTCTTCGCTGATCAACTCACCGATTTCCGCGGCGCTCGTCGTCGGGCTCTTGATCATCTCAATCAGGCGGCTGACCACCGAAGCGAGACTGGGCAAGTCTTTGGCGTTTTCCACCACCGCACGATATTTCTGCAAGTCGGCCGTCATTTGGGTTCGACTGGAAAGGAGTTTGGCGCCGGGGCCGGGGAGGGCCGTTCGGGGTTTGAAAGCTTGGCCTGAACCAGATGCTTTTCCGCCAGTCGTCGCAGGGTTTGCATCAAAGGGTTTTCAGGGAATTTGCGGAATCGGACATCCAGGTTGCGCCGCACGGCGACAGCGGCCTCCTCGATGTCGGCTCGGCCAGTGCTTTCGTCCAAACGGGGAGCGTTGGATGTGTCCTCGGATTCGTTGGCCAAGACTTCGCGAATGCCGTGATCGTGCAGCACGCCGATGCTCTGCGTCGAGAGACTTTCTCCTTTGTCGGCGAGCAGGCGTCCGCAGGAGTCCATCACAGGCTCCGCGAGGACCATTCCGGCCGCCGCCTGGGAAATCGGGATCCAACGCATCGTGGTTCTTGTCCCACGGTGTCGATGAATTGTCAGCTACTTTTTTCCAGCAATTCTCATTTTGGACGTAAGGCGGACACTCCTGTCCGCACTTGCCGAAGGATTCTGCGGACAGGAGTGTCCGCCTTACGGCTCCGAACCGCGCCGATTGCCAAAATGAGAATTTGCTGACTTTTTTCAGCGCGGACGATCCAATTCCTTTCGGACCGCCGCGAGCAGCTTCTGCGGCGAGTACGGCTTGTCCAGCAAGCTGGTGATTTCCAGGGCGCGGAGCTCGACGAGCTTCTCTTCGACTCCGAGACCGGTCGCAGCAACGATTCTGACGTGGGAATGCATTTTCCGGATGGCTCGGATGAGGGCCACTCCGTCCATGACCGGCATCATCAGATCCGTTAGAACAAGTTGAACTGTCTGCGGGTCGCGATCCAGCAAAGCGAGCGCTTCAGCGCCATTCGAAGCCACTAGGACGTTGTAACCCGTGCTCCGCAAAACCTGGAGGCTGAGCTGACGGATGGCCAACTCGTCGTCCACCACGAGGATCGTTTCGCTGTTCCCCGGAGCCGGTGGAGCTTCATCGATGGCTGCGTCGGACACCTTCCTCGAGGCAGTGGCCGGAAGATGAACGCTGAATTGGGTTCCTTTTCCAGGCTCTGTCTCGATGGTGACGAACCCGTTGTGGCTCTTCACAATCCCCATGACGGTCGAAAGGCCCAAGCCAGTGCCTCCTTGGTCTTGTTTCGTCGTGAAGAATGGATCGAAAATATTGTCGAGGATTTCTGGAGTGATGCCGCTTCCGGTGTCGCGAACCTTGAAGACAACATAGGGGCCCGGTTTGGCGTCTGGCGAAGCGGGCACGGAGGATTCTTCGAGGACGTTGTTCTCTGCCGAGAGGGACAAGGTGCCGCCGTTGGGCATGGCATCGCGGGCATTGACGCAGAGGTTCAAGAGCACTTGCTGCAATTGAGTGGGATTGCCGCTGATCATGCTAACATCCGGCTGAATGGCCAAAGAGACCGCGATGGACTTCGGGAACGTTTCGCGGATCGTTTGGGACATTTCCTCGAGCAACTGCTTCGGCTGGATCGGAATCTGTTCGCACTCAGAGCCCCGGGCAAACGCCAGGAGTTGTTTGACCACATCCGCGGCCCGTTTGGCATGTGTTTCCGCAATCGCGGCGAGGCTTTGACACTCCGAATCCTTCAGATTCTCCCGCAGCATCTGAGCGCTCATGAGGATGGGAGCGAGGACGTTGTTGAGGTCGTGAGCGATGCCGCTGGTCAGCCGTCCAATGCTTTCGATCCGCTGAGACCGCAACAATTGCGCTTCGATCTTCTTCTTCTCGGTGATGTCGATGGTCACGCCCCGCAAGCCAATGGGAGTTCCGTCGTTGCCGCAAACGATGACTGCGGACGTCTCTACCCAAACAACTCGTTTGTCTTTGGCGATGAATCGGTACTGGTGCGCCAGAGCCTGTCCGGTCACAAACAGTCTCTCAATCTCTTGATAGACGCGCTGTTTGTCTTCCGGATGCACGATTCGCAGCCAAAGATCCGGCGTGTCCAACCACTCCCGAACCGTGTACCCGGCCAGCGTCTCAACGTAGCGGCTGACAAAATTCGTGTGGCGGTGCGGCGGATCGGAGCTCCTCCAGGTTTCCCAGACCACGGCCGGGATCCCCGCCAGGATGTTGTCCAAGCGTTGCTGTTGTTTTTGCAGCTCGGCCATCAACCGATCCTTCTCTGCTTCGATGGCGATGCGCTCCAGGGCGCCGCCGCAGTGATCCGCGAGAGCGAGCAAGGTCTGCAGATCCTCTTGGGTGTAGCCTGGAGCCACGTACTTTTCGATGCCGAGGATGCCGATAATCTTGGCGCCGTGTCGCACTGGAACCAAGAGGTAGGAAGGTGTGAGTCGATTCTCGTTTTCAGACGCAGGGTCGTCCGCAGAACGGTGTTCCTCTTCCGGGGGGATCAGACGGCCGGCGTTTGCCAAACACTGGGAGATTTGCGGTGTGATCGGGCGGTAGGTGCCAACTCGCGGAACGTCGATCATTTGTCCCAGCACCATTTCCATCATCAGGACGGGCCGGGTGGCGTTGTCCTGCGCGGAGTACAAATCCAGCGAGCCTGCATCCCAGCCCAAGAGGCGCTGGGCCAGGCGGAGGATGATCCGGGCCGCCGCTTGGGGATCGGTCGCGGCGTTCAGTTGTTGCGCCAATTCGAAAAACGACTCCCGCAGCAACTCGGCTCGCTGGCGCTGCCGCCGTTCCTCGGATTCGCGGAGCGCGCGGCAAACGGCGGGAACCAACCGATCGAGCCGGTGTTTGAGCACGTAATCCGTCGCGCCGTGCTTGAGGCTCTCCACGGCTTGTTCTTCGCCCATGGTTCCGGAGACGAAGAGGTAAGGGACTTCCGGGCGCTTCTCTGCGGAAAGCGCGAGGGCCGAGAGACCGTCGTATCCGGGGAGCGTGAAGTCTGACATGATCAAATCCCAAGACCCCGCTTCCAAAGCCAGACGGAAATCCTCCTTGGTTTCAACTTGTTCGATGTGGCAGACAAGACCTTCTGCCGCCAACATGGTTTGAACCAGCTCACGGTCGTGAGGATTGTCCTCCAGATGCAAGATGCGAAGCAATTTCTTCATAAGCCACTCCGATGACAGTGCGAGCTCATTCCGTGGTGCGATTCAGAGATTACGAATTGTTGCCGAAGCACTGCGTCTCATTTGATAGCGAATCAAAATCGGCTTTCATGAGGAAAGTCTCTTCGAGCCCGTCCCTGGCGGCGGCTCATTGAGGAGCGCCCAAAAGCAGCCCAATTGGCCGACCGAATTCACGAATTGCTGAAAATCCACAGGTTTCACGACGTAGGCGTTCGCGCCCAGTTCGTAACTGGCGGCCAGGTCGCGCTCCTCGCCGGATGAGGTGAGCATGACGACCGGTATCGCTTTGAGTTCGGGGACCGCTTTCATCTGCCGAAGGACGCCCAAGCCATCCATCCGCGGCATCTTCAGATCCAGCAGCACGACTGCGGGGAGACCGCGCGGTCGCTGGGCGAACTTCCCGCGTTGCCGAAGAAAATCGAGCGCTTCGACGCCGTCGTTCGCCACGGCGACATCGTTGGCCAGACTGTGTTCGTCGAGTGCCGCCAAAATCAGTTCGACATCGTTCGCGTTGTCCTCGACCAGGAGGATGCGTTTGTGCTCGGTCATGAGGCGTTGCTCTCCCGGTTCGGAAGTGAAAAGTAGAAGGTCGCCCCTTGTTCGACCGCGGCCGCGGCCCAGACTCGGCCATTGTGCCGATGGACGATGCGCGCGACGTTCGCCAGCCCGATGCCTGTCCCTTCAAATTGGTCTGTGCGGTGCAGGCGCTGAAAGACTCCAAACAGTTTATCGGCGAATTGCATGTCAAAGCCGACCCCGTTGTCCCGGACAAAGACCACGCAGTCCCCTGATTCATCAAGGCCGGAGCCAATTTCGATCTCGGCCACCGAACGGGGGCGGGTGTATTTCAAGGCATTGGACAAAAGATTGGTCAACACTTGGCGGAGGAGTCCGAAGTCCCCTCGCACGGTCGGAAGGGGATGCCGTTTCCAGACAATGGTTCTGTGCTGCGTCTCGACGAGCAGACCTCGAAGGGCCTCTTCGGCCACCTTTTCTAAGTCCACCTGGGTCTTTCTCAGTTCGACTCGTCCCATTCGGGAAAACGAGAGCAGATCGTCGATGAGAGTTCCCATTCTCTTGACGGAGTCCGCGATGGTATTGAGGTAACGCCTGCCTTGTTCATCGAGGGCGTTAAGCGAACGGTCGCCTAAAAGTTTGGCGAAGCCGCCGATATGCCGGAGCGGAGCGCGAAGGTCGTGCGAGACCGAGTAGGAAAAGGCCTCAAGCTCCTCGTTCGTCGCTTCGAGTTGAGCGGTTCTTTCAAGGACTCTCTGTTCCAGATCCTGATTCAATTCACGGATTTTCTTCTCGGCGCGCCTGGCTTCGGCCTCGCGCTGTTGCAGAGTATCGGCCATCTCATCGAAGGCCTGTGCCAGCCGGCCGAACTCGTCGGCGCCGTGCGGCAGGCCGGTCCGGACCGAGAGATTGCCCTCTCGAAGCTGTGCGGAGGCGCTGACGAGGCTCTCCACCCGTCTCAGAATCGAGCGCTCGGAGTAAAGTTTTGCGCTGAAGAGCGCACCGACACTGACGATCACGAGAATGCTCACGTTCCGTATCAGAATCCGATTCGCGGGTGCGAAGGCGAGCGTCCTCGGGATCCCGACGCAAGCAAATGCCACTGGGCCCCCAGTGCCATGGATGGCCGTGAAAGCAAAAAGCTGAACGGTCTGATCGCGTCCAAGCGCTTCAGCGATTCCGTCTTGTCGCAGCAGGATGTCGTTGAGAAGAGATTCTTCCAGGAATGATTTCGACGGGACTTTTTGGGAGTCGGGATGAGCCGCCAGCAAAGTTCCGTTCCGATCGATGATCCCCCAAGTGCTTCCCTCGGGAAGGTGGATTTTGGCAACCGCTTCACGGAGAAGACGGAGGTCCAGCGCGGCGAAAACTACATTTTGGACTTGTCCGGCTTCGTCCAGGATCGGGTAGCCAAAGTTAATGCTGGGCTTCTGAGTGATGGCGCCCACCTGGTATTCTCCCACCGCAAATTCGCGCGACTGCACAGTGCGCCGGAACCACGCGCGTTGCGCGGCGCTGACGGGTTTGTCGATGGGAAGGCCGCTGGCGAAAATGAGGCCGTTGGAGGTGGCCATCCCGAAATTCGAGTAGCTCGGATAGAGTTTCAGAAGGCTGGCGAAGAGGGCGCTGCAATTCGCGGGTTGGCCTTGGCGGATCTGCGGAATCCGGACGAGCACGGACAACAATTGGCGGGCGCTCTCAAAAAGCTGCTCTTGCCCGAGGGCGCTGAGCTGCACGAGCCGCCGGGCCTCCGCGTGCGCCTGAGCTTTGGCCAAACCGCGTAACTCAATCCCGGTCAGGACGGCCAGCAGCAAGCCGGGCGCGACGGTCACGAGAATCAGCACGATCAGGCGGCTGCGAAGATTCCTCCCCAGAAATTGCTTCCAGTGTCTCGAGTATTGAAGTCGGTCCATAAACACGCCGCAGTCCCAGTGGCCGGCGACAACTCGAATTCCGGTCGCTGGGCCTCCTTGCGCTGAATTCTGTTGGTTGAGCTCAGGCGTACATGACGCCGCTTCGGTGCTCGGAATAAAGTCCCTTAGTCCACGCGTTCTGGTCTTCAGATCAGGTCATTCCAGACGGCTTTTACCCCGAAATCGGTTGCGGGTGCAACACTCTTTTTCCTTGCGCCAGCCATGTAACGCGGAGACTCCTGTCCGCAAAATGCTCGAAAGTGCGCGGACAGGAGTGTCGGTATTACGGTCAACCGCCTCGTCTGTCGCCAAAATGAGAAGCGCTGTCCACGCGCTAAACCAGCTTGCGGTACTCCTTGAGTTCGGAAAGTTTCTTGACCAGCTCCTTGACTTTCTGCGCTTGGCTCTTGTGCGCCACCAGAGTTGCGTCGTCGGTCTGGACCACAATGGAATCGCGTAAACCGACAATCGCGATGGGCGTCCGGTGCTTCACGCGAGCATCGAAAATCAGATTGCGCGCCGCATCCACGTGAACGAAATCCGCGACGGCGCAGTTTCCTTCCGGATCCGATTTGAGGTGCCGGGCGAGCGCGTTCCAGGAACCGACGTCGTCCCATTCGAAGGAGCCGTCCGCCACGACCACATTCTGGGCCTGCTCCAGCAAAGCATAGTCGATGGAAATTCGCTTCAGGTCGGCGTATTCCCTGGCGAGCACCTTGGCGAGCTTGGCCGGAGACTTCGCGGCCTCGAACCAGCGATGGCACGCGGCGAACATCTCAGGCTGGTGTTTCTGCAATCCTTCCGTGATGGTCACGAACGACCAAATGAACATTCCGGCGTTCCAGCGATAGTGGCCGCTGCTGACGTATTCAATGGCCTTTTCGTAATGAGGTTTTTCCACGAACCGTTCGGCTCTGAAAAAGGTTGTTTTGAATGGCTTGCGGCCATGCGGCGGCGGCAGCGGTTCGCCGACGTGGATGTAGCCATAACCCGTGGCGGGTTCGGTCGGCTTGATTCCAATCGTCACGATGGCCTGTCCGCGGCCGGCCAAATCAAAACAATCCTCCAAGACTTGCTGAAACCGCCGCTCCTCAGGAATCACGTGGTCCGCCGGCAACACCGCCATCACGCCTGTGGTGGAACGCGACCCGACCACGGCGGCTCCCAGAGTGACAGCCGCACAGGTATCTCGTCCGATGGGTTCCGCAATGACGTTTTCCTTTGGAAGTTTGGGCAACTGTTTTCGGACCTCCGGCTCCTGGAGCTGATTCGTGATAACCAGAATGTTCTTGAGCGGCACCAGCGGCAGCACGCGATCGACAGCCTGCTGAAGAAAGGAACGATCGCCCAAGAGCTTGATGAGTTGCTTGGGGGTTGTTTCCCGGCTCACGGGCCAGAACCGTTCGCCGCGGCCGCCGGCCATGATGATGGCGAACCGCTGGTTGTTGGAGGCAATTTCTCGCTTTTTCATACAAAAAGGCCGCGCATTGAGACGATGAACAGTTGCCGCCGACGTGAGGAGGAGGATTGGGTATTAGCCAAGGCGTCGGCCTCGTCACCTCGGCGGCTACGAAAAGCTCGGTGCGGAATGCTCATTTGAGTTTCTCCTTTACCGCGCTCACCAGTGGCTTCACAAACTCGGTCACGCGTCCAACCATGTCAGCGCGGCCGCCGAATTCTGCGATTTGGTTGACGACAGCGCTGCCGACGACGACGGCCTCCGCGATGCCAGCCACGG
>JACQWK010000550.1 GCA_016209525.1 Verrucomicrobiota bacterium | reverse complement strand
CTCGTGGCATGTCGCTGCACCAACCGGCGGGGGCGCCGGTTGGGACACGCGAGGGCGCGTGTGCTCCCCGGAAGCGGACCGGCCGGTTCGCCCGATCACCCACAACGTCACCTGGCCGTGCTCGGTGAATTTCACGGCGTTGCCCAAAAGATTGATCAGGACTTGCCGTAATTTGCCTTCGTCGCCGCGCACCGGAAGGCTCGAGGAATCGGAGGTTGGCCACAGAGAACGCAGAGAACACAGAGAGGGAACTAAAGCTTCTTCAACGCCCTCCTTCTCTGTGTTCTCTGCGCTCTTTGTGGCCACCCCCTCTTCCGAAAGCCATTTCACCTGCCATTCCAATCCCTTTTGCCGGCACCGCAACTCGAACATCTCGGACACTCCCCGAATCAACTCCCGCAGATCGAAATCCGTTTCGGCCAGTTCCATCTTGCCCGATTCGATCTTGGACAAGTCCAGGATTTCATTGATGAGTTTCAACAGATGGTTGCCGCTGCGTTCGATGGTCCCCGCGGACTGCCGTTGATCCTCTCCGAGAGTTCGATCCCGCATCAGGATTTGCGCGTAGCCCAGGACGGCATTGAGCGGCGTGCGAATCTCGTGGCTCATGTTCGCCAGAAACGTGCTCTTGGCCCGGTTGGCTATCTCGGCTGCTGCCTTCGCTGCGTCCGCCGCGTCTTTGGCTTCCGACAGGGAACGGTTGGACTGTTGCAACGCTGCGCGCGCCTGGCGCTCCTGGACGAGCATTTGTTCCCGCAATTGGACCGCTTCCCGAGTCTTCTTCACGTAGAGCGCGCGGGCAATAAAGGCCCAAATAAAAAACCCACCGAAAGCGGCGCCGCCGGGCACCAAAATCCAGGCATTGGCAAACCAAGGCACCGTGGCTCGGAACGCGAGTCGGGCGGGCGCCGAGTAATTGAGATCACGATCGATCGCCTGGATTTCAAAGCTGTAAGTGCCCCCGCTTTCCGGTGTCCACTCGAAGCGCCGTTCCTTGGTGACGCCAGCGAACACGGTTTCGCCGGAGGTCTTTGCCAGCCGATACCAAAACTGGTGTTTCTCGGGGTGCGTCTTGAGATCAAGCTCGCGGTATTCGATTGTGACACGCTGTCCGGTATTGAGGCCGGAAAGTTTCGAATCAAAGTTGGTGAGCGTTCTGCCTTCCCATTGCACACTGGCAAGCCTCACCTTGGGGCGCGACTTTGTCGGCTTGTAGCGGTTGAGTCCGCCAGCTCCCCTGAGTCCGCCGTCCAGGGTCCCGATCCACAGCGAGTCGTCCACATTCGTCGCCAGCGCCGCAACCTGATATCCCAAGAGACCGTCCCGCTGATCGATCACGGTCACAGCCCTGCCGTCGTACCCCAAAAGGCCATTCTTGTCGGTCCCCATCCAGATATGCCCGTCCCGTGTGCGGACATTGCACCAGACAAGCTGGGAAAGCAGTTCGTTAGTGCCCGTGATCGAGACGCACTCAAATCCCTTCAAGCGATGCAGCCCCCGGTCGCTCGAAATCCAGAGTGTCTCATCCGCGTCACGCCGAAAGCCGTATATCCCTTCGTTCGAGATTCCGAACTTCCTGCCAAAATCTTCGATTTTGCCGTCTTGCCATCGTGCCAATCCACCCGCAGTGCCCACCCACAGTCCACCATTGGAACCCCGCTCGATGGCCCATACTTGATCGTTCGGGAGGCCTTGTTCTTTCCGGAACACCGTCTCCACTCCAGTTTTAGGATCGTAACGAGACAAGCCCTCGCCGTACCAGCCGTAGCCATACCAGAGATTGCCTTCAGCGTCGCTGGCCAAACCGATCACCGAAGGCCGCTGCAAGACCTGGACCATCCTCTCGTTCTCGTATTTGTAGATCCCGTTACTCGTTCCGAATAAAAGCGTGCCATCGGCGGCGCGGTGAATTCGGCGTACCCAACCGCTCCCCGAGCTCGAGGGTACGGATTGAATTCTCGTGCCATCGGTGTGAAAGACTCCGCCCCACCCCGCTCCAATCCAGAAGCCTCCTTTCAGATCCGGCTCGATGGCATAAACGCCAGCCGTTTCGCCTTCTAGATCCCGCAAACCGTCCAACTTCGTGAACCGGTCGAAATTGTTCGGATCGAATCGGCAAATGCCTCCGGACCGGGCGGCACACCAGAGGACGCCATCGGAGTCCACGCAGATGTCCTTCACAATGAAGTCTCGCGGGGGCCGGCTGATCTGTAAATCTTTCGCCGCATAATTGATCACCGTTGTTCCGTCGAATTTGGAGATTCCTCCACGCGTCCCGAACCAAAGCGCTCCATCGGGTGTCTCGGCAATGGCAGAGATCTGATCGCTGGGAAGGCCGTTCTCCACACCGAGCCGAGACAAGGTCTTCCCATCATATCGATAAGCCCCGTCGTATTCGGTTCCGAACCAAAGAGCGCCGTCTTTGGCTTGATGGAACGCTCGGGTCGGCGGGAAAAACGCGGGAAACGGTTGCGCCAGAGCGAATTTCTGGCCATCAAATCGCGCCAAACCGCACGCCGTCAACGCCCACAAGGTGCCGTCACGCGCTCGCAAAAGAGAAGAAATCCCGTTACTTGGCAATCCATCTTTGATCGTAAACGTGACGAATCTCCGGCCATCAAACTTAGCCAGCCCTCCGTCCGTGGCGAACCAAACCGTGCCGTCCGAATCAGCGTGGATGGCCCCCACGACGTTCCGAACGAGTGTCTTACCGGGCGAGAAGACCTCCGTCCGACCAGCTACGTGCCGGCTGATTCCCCTGGACGTTCCAACCCAAAGTGTGCCGTCCACCGCATGTTCCAGGGCAAAAATTTCAGGCGAGGAAGCGTTCATTGTAAATTCGAAGCCATCAAACGAAAAAAGTAAAGAATCGTCCGTTCCAATCCAGAGCACGCCGTCCCCCGTCCGATGCAGGGTCAACGCGGTCACGTCACTCAATCCTTTCGGTATGCGGTAGTTTTTCGAAACGCCCTTCTTGGATTCGGGGGAAACGAACCTGACTCCCTGATATGTCTGTCCCGCCTCGACCGCGATTGTCCTCGAAACAGACGGGTTCGTTCCTTGAATCGCTTCGGGATCAACGAATCCATTAGGCCCCTGGCAAAGAAGCCGGTACTGACCGGGCCGTAGGTTCACGAAACGGAAAAAGCCGTTGGTATCCGTGAGGACGGTCTCGGAGAAGGCTGGCAGGGGAAGCAGCGATCGAATTTTCCCATCTTCGGCAGGTCGGAGTTGTTCAGCCGTGCTCTCACGGCGGAGTGGCAGCGCCGCACTACGGGCGTTTTCAGAGAGAGCTTGTACGACGATCTCTGTCTGCGGCGAACCATCCATGGCGAGAGTTTGGCCGGAAACGGAAAGCCCGTCCTTCAATACCACCTCGATTTTCCGCCGTTCGCCGGGCCGAAAGGACACACCGAACAACCACGCTCCCATTTCACCGGCCGTGACCCGCAGATCATACTCTTCAGCCAATGGGTAGAGGCGAGCCTCGACTTTACCCGATTGATCCGTTTTCATCCGCACCACCTCGGCTCCTTTGGCGTAAAATTGTGCGACCGCATCGGCGACGCTCCGCTGGTCCCGACCCGTGACTTTGAGTTCAGCGACTGCCCGGTTTGACGGCAGCGGCTGAAAGCTGAACTGCCAGAAATTCTTCGCTACCGAGAGCTTGAGCAGGCACGCATTTCGTCCCGAATTGAGTTTCATCGGCAGGACGGGGGACATATCGAAAATACTCCCAGGGGAAGGCTGCGTTGTTTCCGCCTTGTTTCCGTTGAACCGCATCTGCGCCGAATTCGCCACCATGAAACGAACGTCACTATCGAACGCTTGATCACAATTCAGTTCGCAGTAGGCATAAGCCACGGCCTGCACGTGCATGCCAAATATCTCCTCAAGATTCACCAGATCATGCGCGGAGTGGATGCGAGTCCAGGCCAGGTTCGTCCCGTCGCTGGTCGTGATGGAATCCCCTTCCTTCGGTCGAACGTTTGCTTCTCCACCCACGCCTGTAAGAAAATCTGTTTCGAGGCTCACGGACGGAAACGGCCCGAGCACCAGCCAGTCACGGATGAACGAGCCATCGACCTTATGCACCGGCACGTCGCGATCCGGTCGCTGTGCCGCAACCGGTCCTTCAGCCAAGAGGCAGCACAGTGCCAGCATTGAAACATTCTCTCTAAAGAGGCTCTCCATGAACCTCAAGTTGGGGCGAGACTCCCGTCGAGCCCTGGCATTATTTCGGGCAAAAAAGTCAGGGCTCGACGGGAGTCTCGCCCCACCGATTGGCTGGTTCTTGATTCCAATATTTCGGAGACTCCAGTCGCTCCGAAGCCCAGGCTGGAGAGGTTGTGTGGAGCCTTCGCGGTGGCATTGAGCTTGCTGAAGAAATTTTTACCGAAATAGAATTGACACTCTAAATCCGGTTTTACTAGAGTGCCATGACCGTAACCCAAAAATAACCGAAAGAAACTATGAACCGTGTTTTTCGCAAATACAAAGTCGGGGCTTTCACGCTCATTGAGCTGTTAGTCGTTATTGCCATCATCGCCATCTTGGCTGGCATGCTTTTGCCCGCGCTCGCCAAGGCAAAAGCCAAAGCCCAGAGGATCAAGTGCGCGAGCAATCTTAAGAATGTCGGATTGTCGTTCCGGATTTTTGCCACGGACAACGGGGATCGCTTCCCGATGGCCGTTAGCACCAATGAAGGCGGGTCTTCGGAATACACCGCTGTCAACCAGGCTTCCTTCATGTTTAGGCACTTCGCCGCCATGTCGAACGAACTCAGCACGCCGAAGATTATCGTTTGCCCTTCGGACGGCGGCAAAACCGAAGCCACAAACTGGACGCTCCACCTGAACCTTCTCAAGAACAAGTCCACCAGCTTCTTCGTGGGGTATGATGCCGATGAGACCCGCCCGCAATCGCTTCTCTCCGGTGATCGGAATATCACCAATGGTCCTACTCCGCCGCGTGTAAACATCGATAAATCCGAAGTCATCAAGCTTTGGACGAACCACACGGCGAAAGCGGGCGCAGGCTGGTCGAAAGATCTGCATCAGAACCAAGGCAACATCGTCCTGGGTGACGGCAGCGTCCAACAGGTGAGCTCCGCTCGGTTGAAAGATCAACTGAAGCAATCCGAGGGCGATAACTTGGTCGGCTTCCCCGGAAGCAACTAGCACTGGCTCGCTTCATCATATTTTTGGAAAAGGCATCCGAAAGGATGCCTTTTTTGTTTATCCTCTTTTCACCAGATTGAGCTCATGCTACGGTTTCGTCCATGAAAACCGCAGTTCTGGAGACGCCGCAGACTTACGAGGAGGAAAGGGGGAAGCCGATGCCGAGCAAGAACCATGGAATCGTCCAATCGAACCTGGTGATCGAATTCGCCAGACACAAGGAGTATCGCGTCATTAGTGAACTTTCTTTGGTCCTCAACGGACGGCAGTTGACCCCCGACCTCTCGGTTTATCCCCGCGGCCCAGTGGACTTCCGGCATGATGATATCCGTCTCACGGACCCGCCTCTGGTGGCCGTTGAGATTCCCTCTCCCACGCAAGGGTCCCAGGAGGTGATGGATAAAGTCGAAGCGTATCTCCAGAGCGGCGTCAAGACGTGCTGGGTCGTGAACCCGCCTCAGCGGACCGTCACCATTTACACTCCAGATGGAGTGCTGAAGAGTTTTGTCGAAGGCCTCGTGAAAGATCCCGCCACGGGATTGACCGCGGATCTGGAAGCGGTCTTTTCATAGCCTGTCCGACGCGGTCAGTTCGATGATCCGGCGCAGAGGAGTGGTTGGGCGGAAACCGACGGTTCGATTGAGCTTCTCCACTACAGGCTTTCGGCGTTGCATATCTTCAAAACCTTCAGCGTAAGCTTCGGCGTAAGGCACGAACTCGATCGGCGATTTGGAATTCAAGGTGCCCACGACCAGTTGGGCCAGCTCAAGGATGCTGACCTCCTCAGTCCCCCCGACGTTGAAAACCTCGCCGATGGCTTTGGGGCATTTGTGCAGACGGACGAACGCCTCGACCGTGTCCGCCACGAAGCAGAAGCACCGGGTTTGGCGTCCATCGCCGTGGACTCTCAACGGCAGTCCCTGCTTGGCGGCGGCGATGAACCGGGGCAAAACCATGCCGTAGCGGCCTGTTTGCCGCGGGCCGACCGTGTTAAAGATTCGCGCGATCACCACCGGGAGCCCCTTCTCCTTGGCGTAGGCGAGGGCGAGAAATTCATCCATCAGTTTGGAGCAAGCGTAACTCCATCGACCCAGATGAGGCGGGCCAATGAGCAAATCGTCCTCTTCACTGAACGCCGGTTTTTGACTCTTTCCATAGACTTCCGAGGTGGAGGCCAGCAAGACCGGGACATTTCTCGCCCCGGCCGCCTGGAGGAGGACCTCGGTCTCGTGAAGATTCGTCTCAATCGTTCGAACGGGGGAGTGCACAACCAATTCGACCCCGACCGCGGCGGCCAGGTGAAAAACGAAGTTCGAATGAGAGACGATCTGATCCAGATTCCGGCACTCGGACACCTTCCCCCGGATGAACCGAAGTTGCGGATGCGATAAGACCGCCTGCAAATTATCCGGGCTGCCGGTCGAGCAATCATCGATCACGGTGACCGAGTTCGCCTCCCGAAGGAGCCGCTCCACCAAATGGGAGCCGATAAACCCGGCGCCGCCTGTTACTAGGATGTGAGTTGTCAGTTGCCAGTTGTCAGTTGTCAGTGATTCTAACCCGCTCAGCGAATCGACTTGATTAGGCCATTGATGATGCGACCCACTTCGGCCGTCTGATCCAACAATCCTTCGGCTTCACGGGCAGCGAGATATGCCAACCGTTGCGCGATCACCAATTGGGTCTCTGATTCTTGCAGGGATCCATGAGCAAGGCGAAGTCCACGGATAAACTCGTTCGGCGTTCCTCGCCCCTGACCTTCTGAGATATTGGAGGGCACCGAAACAGCGGCGCGTCGCACTTGACTCGTTAATCCGTAAATCTCATCCGGCGGAAACACTTTGGTCGCTTGATAGACAGCCACAACCAAGTCCACACTCTTTTGCCAAGCGATCAACTCTCTGTAATTTGTTACTTTCACATTCTCCTCCTTGTGTATTGCGATTGATTAGGACTGAACACCGCTACGCCCAGCGCAACGGTAATTACGTCGCATGTATGCCATGGCGTTCACCGACTGACAACTACCAACTGACCACTGGCCACTGATTCACTCCAATGCCATCGCCACCGCCTCGGCCAGCTTCTGTCGATAGCCCGCGCTCGCGATCAATCGCGCTTCCTCCGGGTCCGACATGTACCCCGCCTCCAGGAGAACGGCGGGCCGATTTTGCTCGCGGAGAACCACCATGAAGCGGGCCCGCCGAATCCCACGGTCAGTTCGTCCGGTGAACTGGATGATCGCTCGGTGCAATCGCACCGCGAACTGAAAGTTCTGCGCATCGAACGCATTGTTCGGAAAAACCTCGGCCGGGTTGTCTTTGTAATTCCGTGTTAGGTTCGAAGGCATGCCGGTCGGAGTGAGGCAGTACGTTTCCACACCAAAATGCTCCGACCGGGAGGATGGAGAATCGACCGAGTTAAAGTGAAGGCTGACGAACAAGTCGGCCTTCGCCCTTTCGGCGAAATGGACTCGTTCTAGAAGTGAAACATGCACATCAGAGGCCCGGGTCAGCAAGACTTTCCAGCCGTTCGACTGGAGGAGCGGCTTCACGCGCAAAGCCCAATCCAGCGTGTAGTCCTTCTCAAAACCGCTGTTCAACACGCTCGTCGATCCTGTTTCCTTGCCGCCGTGTCCCGGATCGATAACCACGACGCGCGGCGGTTTGACAGTGAGGCCGTGCAGAGACAACAAAGGCGAAAGGTTTTTCGTGAGATCCAAGGCATGCAGGAAGACATGGCCGTTGGTGAGTCGCGGCACAAATCCCAGCGCCACAACCAGGCCGTTCCAATACCCCACCCGGCTGCCCGATGTAATCGACAGCACGCCGCTGGGGATACGGCTGCGGAATGTCGCACCCCAGCCGTTATCAAATCGTTGCGGCGGCTCCAATCCGCTCAACTGGTTCCACTCGTCCAGGGACAACCATTGCTTGTCTGAGACGTTTGTCGAACGGAGCGAAACGTTCGTCAAATTCGTCTCGACAGGCACACGCGGCCCTTCTTTGTCCGGCGTTCGAACCGGGGTGAGGACTGGCTCCGCATGGCCCTCCAAAACCTGATTCCCCAAAGGAGTGACTCGCGGCTGTGTTTTTGGCGGCGTAGGGCAACCCGTCAATACAACGGCAGCAAGGAACGGGACGCTGGATTTCCACAAGCTCGGCACGTGGACATTTTGCGTACCGACCTATTCAACGCAAGCCGGATGTTCTCCGGACCGGGCGAAGCCGCAGCAAATGTCATTTTGGCGACAGGCGCGGTTCGTCTCCGTAAGGCGGACACTCCTGTCCGCACATTTTCGCGGAGGCTGCGGACAGGAGTGTCCGCGTTACGGCCAAAATGAGAATTGCTGGGCGAAGCCGCTTGCTGAAAAGTTTTGCCCCCGGCATAGTGCGGGCGCCGTCGAACCGAATGAGAATCCTTGTCGCCATGACCGGAGCCAGCGGGGCGCTTTACGCGCAGCGCTTGCTCGATAATTTGGATCCGACCCAACACGAGATTCACATTGTGATCAGCAATTACGCGCGGGCCGTCATTGAAGAGGAATTGGCTGGCGGCTTGCGTTTGCCCGCCAATGCTCGGAGCCACAGCGTCAAGAGCATGAACGCCCCTTTTGCCAGCGGTTCCAATCCGCTGGACGCGATGGTCGTCATTCCGTGCAGCATGGGAACTCTGGGCCGGATCGCCCACGGTTTCAGTGAAGACGTTCTGCTGCGGGCGGCGGATGTGATGCTGAAGGAGCGCAAGAAACTGATCTTGGTTCCCAGGGAAACGCCGCTGAATCTGGTTCATGTGAAGAACTTCGAACTGTTGCTCCTCGCGGGCGCCACGATTCTCCCGGCCAATCCGTCATTTTACACCCACCCTGCGTCGGTCGAACAGGTGGTGGACACTGTGGTTGCGCGCGTCCTCGATCACTTAGGGATTCAGCAAAACATCATGGCTCGATGGCGAGAGGAGAAGGAATGAAACCGGTAGAGGAAACATCGAACATTCAACATCGAACATTCAATATCCAACGCGGGTTACGGCGATCCGGGCCGAAACTATGAAAACAAGACAGTTCGATCTCGAAGAGCGGCTTCTCGATTATGCGGCGGACATCATCCGACTGGTGGAGTCACTGCCCAGGACCAGAACCGGCAATCACGTGGCCGGTCAACTACTGCGGTCCGGCACCGCTCCTTTGCCCAACCATGGCGAAGCTCAGGCGGCTGAGTCTCCGAATGATTTTATTCATAAACTCAGGATATGTTTGAAGGAACTGCGCGAATCCTTTCGTTGGCTGCGGCTTGTTCAACGAGTCCCCTTGATTAAATCCGTCTCTGAGTTGGAGCCACTCCTGGCCGAAACCGAGGAACTCATACGAATCTTCGTCGCGAGTATCCGAACTTCAGAAAAGCGGAAAGGAAGCCGGAGTCCTGTCTCTGATTGAGAGACGTTGGTCGAGCCCGCTTTGGGGCGAGTTCGACGTTGGATGTTCAATGTTGGATGTTCGATGTTCTGGCTCCTCTCCCATCTCCGCCGTTGGGGTGAATTCGTCAAATTCTCCCACACGATTTTTGCGCTGCCGTTTGCCCTGGCGTCGATGCTCGTGGCAGCCCGTGAGCGGCACGGCTGGCCAGGCTGGCGCGTCTTCGGACTCATTCTGGCAGCGATGGTCTGCGCTCGGACTTGCGCCATGGCCTTCAACCGGATCGTCGATCGCGAGTTCGACAAGCTGAACCCGCGCACGGCGATGCGGCACCTGCCGACGGGCCAAATCTCCCTCTTCAGCGCCTGGACGCTCTGTGTGGCGAGCGGCCTCGGTCTGATCGTGGCCAGTTACTTCATCAACCATCTGTGCTTCTATCTCTCGCCGGTGGCGCTGCTCGTGGCCTGCTTCTATTCGCTGACCAAGCGGTTTACCGATTTCAGCCATTTCTATCTCGGCCTGGCGCTGGCGCTGGCGCCCCTCGGGGCTTGGCTGGCTGTCCAGGGGGAGTTCGGCTTGCCCCCTCTGATTCTGGGTCTGACGGTTGTGGCATGGCTGGTCGGATTCGATGTCATTTACGCGCTCCAGGATTACGAATTTGATCGGAAGCACGGATTGCATTCGCTGGTCGTTCGCTGGGGTCCTCAAAACGCGCTCCAGTTCGCGTTCCTCTCGCACATGGTGATGTGGGGACTGCTGGCCTTGTTCGGATTGATTTCGAACTTCCGGGTGGCATATTTGGCCGGCTTGATCATCATTCTCCTCAGTCTGCTCCTGGAGCATTGGCTGGCGCGCAAGCGGAGCTTGAAATGGATCAACGTGGCTTTCTTTCGACTGAATGCACTGATCAGTATGGTGTTCTTGACGGTAACTATCGCGGAAGTCGTGTTTCCACGCTTTCGATTGTTTAGATGAAGTTCTTGATTCAACAGAGCGAATTGCGGGACCTCTGCGAGAAGGTGGCGCATGGAGAACGCATTTCGGACGCCGACGGCCTGCGCCTTTTCCAAACGAAAGACCTTCATGCGCTGGGCGCCCTGGCGGACTTGGCCTGCCAACGCAAGAACAACCACCGGGCCAGTTATATCGTCAACCGCTACATCAACTATTCCAACTACTGCATCCTGAGCTGCCAGTTCTGCGCGTTCGCGCGCAAAAAACGGGACGCCGACGGTTTTCAATACACCGTCGCGGAAATTGTCCAAAAAGCGAAGGAGGCGCTGGCGATGGGGATCACAGAACTTCATATTGTCGGCGGTTTGCACCCCAGCCTGCCGTTCCATTATTACACGGAGATGTTGCGGGCGTTGAAGACGCTCGATTCGAGGCTTCAGCTCAAGTGTTTCACGGCCATCGAGATTCTGCACTTGGCCTGGCTGGCCAAAAAATCCGTCAAAGAAACGTTGCTCGAGCTCCGCGAAGCCGGATTGAACTCGCTCACGGGCGGCGGCGCCGAGATCTTTCGCAAAGAGATCCGCTCCGCCATTGCCAAAGGCAAGGAATCCGCCGAAGAATATCTCGAGGTGCATCGCACCTGGCATCTATTGGGCGGACGCAGCACCTGCACGATGCTTTACGGGCACGTTGAATCGATGGACGACCGCGTGGACCATCTCCGGCGCCTGCGTGAGCTCCAGGACGAGACGCGAGGCTTTACCGGCTTCGTCCCGCTCCCGTATCAGCCCGACAACAATAAGATTCCGGTCAAAACTGCGCCCACAGGTTTTGATACACTCCGGACCATTGCAGCCAGCCGGATTTATTTGGACAATTTCGACCACATCACGGCCTATTGGATCGGGCTCGGCTTGAAGCTGGCGCAAGTCGCCTTGAGCTATGGCGCGGACGATCTGCACGGAACAATTGTGGAGGAGAAAATATTCCACATGGCGGGCGCAAAATCTCCGGAACTCCAAACCGAGGCGGAAATGATCAAAGCCATCCGCGAAGCCGGACGTATTCCGGTTCAACGCAACACGTTTTACGAGCCGATCAAGGTTTGGGAACCGCCGGCTGTCCCGTCCGCAGACCAGACCGCGAGGCGTTCGGCGGTGCTCGAAGGGAATTTGGCAACGGCTTAAGACTCTGATTGGTTCCCATGAAGGACGCTTCTGACCACGTCCCCAAGCTTCGCCTGGGGCCTCCGGAGCCTGCCGAAGATCTGGCGCAGCGCCACGAACGGGAAAAGCGCGCGACGTATCTCCAGCGAGAGGAAGACCTCAGCGTCTCCCTAGCGCCTTTCCGAGTTGGATCGGTTCCCTATCTGAACGCCGTGCCGCTGACACGCGGTCTGGAAAACCAGGTCCTTTTCGTTGCGCCCTCCGAATTAGCCGAGAAGATTCGGAAGGGCGAATTGGATGCGGCGCTCCTCAGCGTCACCGAACCTCTCTTGAACGACGGTTACGATACCTTGGACGGGATTGCGATCGCGTCATTGGGAGAAGTGAAGAGTGTTCTGCTGGCGCATCGGTGTCCGCTGGAAAAGGCGCAAGAAGTGTTTTGCGATCCCGCCTCGCTGGCGAGCGTGAACTTGCTCCGAGTTCTGTTCGCCGAGCGCGGATTGCGTCCGGAATTCAAGCCGCTCTTGAGCTATGAAACCGCCCGGCTGCCGGATTTCGCTCTCCTGATCGGAGACCCGGCGCTCGACTTCCTCCTCGGACCACGTGAACACGAAATTTGGGACTTGGGCGCGGCCTGGTTTGAATTGACCGGGCTGCCGTTTGTCTATGCCGTTTGGGTTCTGCGCCGGCGAGCAGACAATGAGCGCCTCCGCCGCTTGCTCCGGGAAGCGAAAGACTTCGGCATGGACACACTGGACTCCATTATCAGCAGCCGCACGGAGTACGACTACGCGTTTCGAAAGGATTACTTGGGCTGGCACATTCATTATCACCTCGGCGCGGATGAGAAGCGCGGTATTTCCAAGTTCATCGAATTGCTCCGCAAACACGGCCTCGGCCCGGTCTTCGAGCCGAAGTATGTTTGGTAGAGCCACCTCGGCGGAGGACTGCATCACGCTCTCCATCCTCTCCCCTCCCTCTCCTCCATCCGATGGAGGAGAGGGAGGATTCGAGGAGCTTGAGGCACCCCGGTCTTCGGCGCGACGGTTCAATTTGAATCCGGCGGTTCAACCCGTGAAATTGACGAAACACACACCGTGTCTTTCGTGGTTCCAACAGCTTTTTCGAGGTTAAATATCGAGCTTTCCCATTGATTCGATTTAGGATAGGAACTACCTATGCGAGCTCTGTGGGCTGTCGAGTCCCGGCGCCAATTCATTTTGTTAGCAGCCTTGCTGGGGATCTGTTTGATCCGGTCTTTGTGGTTTGAACCGAAGCCCTCGCACACGCAGTGGGAGCCGCAGATCCGGGCCTTCGAAGACCGCGACAAGACCAATCCCCCGCCCAAACGCGCGATCCTGGCCGTCGGCAGCTCCAGCATCCATCTTTGGAAGACGCTCAAAGTGGATCTCGACCCGCTGCCGGTTGTCCGTCGCGGTTTCGGCGGAGCCACAATACCTGACGTGATCGCGTTCGCAGACCGGATCATTTTGCCGTATGAGCCTCGCATCGTGCTACTTTATGTCGGCGAGAATGACTTGGCGATCAGGAGGACTGGCAGGCAAGTCCTCATGGATTTCCGAAAACTTGTCAGACTAGTCCGCTCTCGCCTGCCGAACACTCAAATCGCGTTCATTTCGATGAAGCCCAGTATCACGCGCATTCATCTCTTTGATCGAATCAGGCGGGCGAACGCCTTAATCAAAGCGGAGACAGATCGGCATGATTATTTGGATTATATCGACATCTTCACGCCGATGGTGGATGGCCAACGAAAGCCGAGGGCCGAGTTTTTAGCGGCGGACGGCCTGCACCTCAACGCCAAAGGATATCAACTCTGGAGCTCTATTCTCCGGCAACATCTGCCGCAACACGCGTTCGCCGCTGCGGAGTGACGCAGAATCGGATTCGGATCTTCAATTCCGCCTCCTTACGTCGGCGGCTACGGCTCATGGTCCTGCTCCATCCCGGAAGCGTTTGGGGGCTTTCCTTGTGCTGTTCGTGAGCTCAGATCTCTTGCAGGGCCGGTGTGGCGCCGATGCAAATCAGCGGCCGCCGGTCAACACGAAGTAGAGAGACGGCAGGCGTCGACGGAGGCAGCGAGCGAGGAGGATGCAGAGCGCCACCACTATCGTCGGGAGGCAGAGGTAACCCAGCAAATTCGTCAACTGAGACGGTGGCAGAATCGCGTAGTAATGGTCCTGA
Source organism: Verrucomicrobiota bacterium (assembly GCA_016209525.1). GTDB lineage: Bacteria > Verrucomicrobiota > Verrucomicrobiia > Limisphaerales > SIBE01 > VHCZ01. The sequence goes on along the minus strand of JACQWK010000550.1, from coordinate 3,969 downwards.
ACGATGGTCAGCAAGGGATCAAATCCCATATAGACAAAGAATCGGTACGGAGCGAATCCTCCGAGCCAATTATGAATCCACTCCGGCAGAAGTTCATACAGGGCCCAGATTCCCGGCAAGCCTCCCAGAATCATGAACTTGAAGAGCAAGGTGAGATCCCAGTCCCACACAAGGGAGAGAGCAGTATAGAGACCAGCCGACAAGAACCAGAAGCCAACCAGCATCTTGGCCAGCGAGCGAGACCCGAGCCAGATGTTCGCGCGGAGGTAACCGAGCGTCGCACCAAAGGCGAAAAAGCAGATCGCGCTTTTGTCCACCCAATCCCATGGCGTCTGGTAAGGCGAAAGATACAGGGCGTAAATGAGCAACAACGTCTTGGCGCGGAGTTTTGTGATGAGCCAGGCCAAGACCGGAGCGCCGAGCATGATCAGCATGAGAGCGCGGACGAACCAGAGTTGCCCAGGCGACGGCATGCTCAGGAAGAGTCTGCACATAGACTGGGCGTATTTGAGTCCACTCACGCCACTTCCTGCGACGACTTCGGGATTTTCCAAAACAAAGGTCACAAAGTTGACCAACTTCCCCAGGAGACTCCAAATGACGAACGGTCCCAGCAGAGTGAAAAGCCGCTTGTGCATCTTTCCCAACCAACTGCCTAATGTGGGTCTCCAATTGTAGAAAAACAAGAATCCGGAGATGAGAAAGAAGAACGGATTGGTGATCCTGCCCAGAGCCCCCGACAGCGAATGCTCCAAAAAGATCTCCAGTGGAGCGCGACCCAAATAGTCGAAGGTGATCGGGGACAAGCTCAATCCCTCCCAACCGTAGGACAAATCGATCGTCCGCGAGTGGTTGAAGGCCACCATGACACTCAGAATCAGGCAAATGTTGCGAATCTTGCTGTCCACGTACTCGTTGAGCCGGAGTTCAGCAGTGTGAGTCACCGCTCTCCCTACAGCGCCCGAACCTGGACATTCCGCAGCCGCGTCAGGCCTCAGGCAATCGGTGAGGGATTGAGGCCGAGAGAGGGATGATATTAGGCGATTAAGCATTGCGCGTCGCACGATTTCTTGAGTGTTACCTGCGAGACGCAGAGGAGCCATTCGAGGTTACCGGCTGGTCGATATTTGCTGTCGCCTACCCCAATTACTGCGAATCTGGACGTTTCTTGATCGTAGAATCTTCCTCGATTATCAATTCCTCATGAACAGTGCGCGTCGGATTGTCGGTCTCGTTCTCGCCCTTTTGGCCTGCCAACCCAATTCGAACGGTGCCAAGGCTCAGGTGGCATCATCTGCGTCGCGGCGAGCTTTTGGGGGGGTGCACCCCCGCCTCTCGCCCGACGGCCAATGGGTTGCAGTTTCCTACCAAGGAGCGATTTGTCGATTGCCCCGGCTCGGCGGCACGCTGACGCGGTTGACACGCTCGGAGGGTTGGGACATCGAACCGGCTTGGTCGCCGGACGGCCAGCAGATCGCATTCATCAACACCTTCAACTATTCCATCGGTCAACTCCGGCTGATCCGCGTGGCCGACGGTTCGTTCGCGAGTTTGCCAACCGAGGTACGGGCGAGAGGGAAGGTTGACTTTCATCCCGACGGGCGTCGATTGCTTGGCATGTTCAGTGTCTCCGGGCAGCCGGATCGGCTCGCGTGGTACGATTTGAGGAGCGGCGAAGTGAAGCCGGTGGAGATCGAGCCGCTGCAACCTGTCCATCGCGCTCGCATGCAATGGGCGCTGTCACACGACGGCCAGTGGATTCTATTCACGACTTACCAAGACCGGCCTGGAGAACAGAGTGGAAACAACGGGGCGCAGACCGAACTTTGGCAGGTGCCTGCCAAAGGTGGCGTGCCCCAGCGCGTCGTCCGCTGGCCGAGCCGGATTTACAATTTGTGTTGGGACGAGGCCGATCAAGGGGCCTACGCGACCACCGACCGCGGCACGGCGTTCAACGATGTCTGGCATATTCCTCTCGATCATTCTCTCGCCACCGCGCGCCAACTGACCTTTGGCCAGGCCGACGAAGATTGGCCGTCTGTGAGCCGCGATGGCCGCTGGCTCGTGCACACGGAAAATCACGAAGGCGCCACCGCTTTGGTGGTCTGCGAGCTAGCGGCGCGGCGACTTCAGGCAATTTCGATTGACGAAGTTAATTTTCTCGAGCCGACGGGGCGGTTTGAAATCAAGCTTCTCGAGGCCCAAACCGGCCAACCCGCGGTCGGCCGCGTGAGTCTCAAACAACGGCAAGGGAAGTTTCATGCGCCCATCGGCGCGCTTTACCGATTGACCGCCGGGCAAGGCCACTTCTATTGCCGTGGCGAGGCAATGCTCGACGTTCCCGCCGGAACGTATGAACTCACCGTTGTCCGAGGCCCTGAGCATCAAATCTTCAAGCAGGAGCTTGCGTTACGAGCCGGCGAAACCAACCGAGTCGTCGCTCGCCTGGAGCGGTGGTCCGATATGGCGGCCAAAGGCTGGTACTCCGGCGAAAACCACATCCACGCGAACTATGGCTACGGCGCCTGGCACAACACGCCTCCATCGGTCCTGGACATGTGCGAAGGCGAGGACCTCCACATCGGCAACATCATGGTCGCCAATTCCGATGGCGACGGCGTTTTTGACCGGCAGTTCTTCCTGGGCCGACCGGACGATCAGTCGAAGCCGCGGACGATCATTTATTGGAATGAAGAGTTCCGCAGCACGCTGTGGGGACACATGACGCTGATCAATCTGGGACGGCTGGTTGAACCCATCTTTACCGGTTTCAAAGACACCACCAATCCCTGGGACGTTCCGACCAACGCGGACATCGCCGAGCGCACGCATCATCAACAGGGCGCCGTGAGCTACACTCATCCCGCCAGCAATCCGGACTCGCCCTACGATGGCGCATACTCCGGCAAAGGCTTGCCGGTCGATGCGGCCTTGGGCCGGATCGACACTTTGGATGTCATGGGCTTCGGCTACGAAGCTTCCCTTCGCCTGTGGTATCGCCTTCTGAACTGCGGCTTTCGGCTTCCCGCCGCCGCCGGCACGGATTGTTTTCTCAATCGCATTCACAGCTATCCTCCCGGCTGGGGCCGTTCCTACGTCCAGTTGGCGAACGGCCTGTCTTACGTCGATTGGGTTCGAGGCCAACAAGCCGGCCGAAGCTTCGTCACCACCGGGCCGATGCTGGAGTTCACGGTGGACGGCGCCGCGCTGGGCCAGACCATTCGCGTCGAATCGCCGCGCGCGGCGAAGGTGCGCGGCCGCGCGTGGTCGAACAGCGAGCTGGATCGGCTCGAGTTGCTTTACAACGGTCGCGTAGTTGCGCAGGGCAAGCTCTCCCCGGATAAGCTGGAGGCGGTCATGGATGCGGATCTCCCGCTGGACCAGAGTGGCTGGCTGGCGCTCCGCACCTCCAGTCTGCGGCGCAGTCCGCTCGGAGTGCCGTTGGCCGCGCACACCAGTCCGATCTACCTCGATCTTCCGGCTCGTCCTCATCTTGCGAAAGCCGACGCGGAATTCTTTATGGCTTGGATTGATCGCCTCGAAGCGGATTTGAAGAAGCGAAATCGCGTTCCCGCCGGTCTGGAACAGGTTCGAACGCAGCTTGAAGCAGCCCGCAAGAAGTATCGAGAGATTGCGAATCGACCCACCCGCGAGTGAGCCGGCCCCTGGGGCAGTGCTGCTCTAAGCTTTAAGTATTCGCTGTTGAAACGGCGAATCCGCGCGAATTCGTAGGTGGGGCGAGACTCCCGTCGAGCCCTGACTTCCTTGCCAGAAAGGATTCCAAAAAACCGAACGGGTCAGTTCTTGATATTGACAAGTCATCGGAGTGCGGCCAGTCTTGGCGCATGGCGCGGAAGTTGCGGGTGGAATACCCTGGAGCGGTGTATCACGTGATGAATCGCGGGGACCGGCGGGAGCCGATTTTCCGGGAGGAGGAAGATCGACGACGATTCCTCCTGACCCTGGGAG
>JACQWK010000548.1 GCA_016209525.1 Verrucomicrobiota bacterium | reverse complement strand
GGGCCGGGGAGAGGAGGAGCGTTTCATCCAAGCACGTCTGGCCACGGTCACCACACGAGATTGCCCTCTCCCCGACCCTCTCCCACTCCTGCGTCGTGGGAGAGGGAGAAAACGACGGTGGCAGTGTGAAGATGCGCCCGAGCGGCACGATTGCATCGAGGAGACGCGGATAACGGACCGATCGAGTTTGGACATTTTGCGTCGCACGAAGAACAGGCCCGGCGTGCGCTAATTCAACGAGAACCAGCCCCGCAGGGCCGACCAGAATGCAGCCCACGGCATGTGAGCCGTGGCATAACCTGTGGCCTGATTTCAAGAAACAGGGTTGAGTCGTTCCTGAATCTGGACCTTCACAGTCCACGAAAATGTCCAAACTCCAGCGGCGGACAAGACGCCCGCCGCTACACGCACGTTTGGTGTGCGCGGTACTCCGCAACCCAGAGTGACCTCACGCCGAGTGCTACGGCTTCGGCGGGGAGATTAACGGCAGAGGCGCTGGAGCCGGCACTTGGCTGGTTTGCGGCGAGCCAGGAACCTGCGCGGCGTTCGTATAGTTGGTGGGATGGACGTATTTGGAGAGAATCGGAACGAAATCAGGATTGTGCTTCGCGAACTCGATCAAGCGATCGCGAAAAAGTCGCAGGTGCGGCACACTGTTCTTCTCATAGTTGGCGACAAATTGGGTGAGCTCCTTCACTTGACGCCGCGCCTCGCCGACCTCGCGCAGCAGGAACACAAACACGCTCGCGGTCAAGATCAACACACTGACCAACACGATTTGCAGCAGCGTCCGGAGCGACCGATAGGCCTGCACGAGTGGATCCCAGCCCTGCACTGGCATAGCGCTGGCTCCCGGCTGGGTCTCCGATTGAGGCAGATTCTCGGACGCGGACATAATTCATTTGGGAGCGGATGCAGGCACCGCCTGATGGGAACCGGCAGGCAGTTTGTTGATTCCCACTTCTTGGAAGATTTTGTCGATCTTCGGATTGCGCTTGCTGTATTCGACGGCCTCGGCGACCAACTGTTGGAAGCTGGACAGGTTCCGGTTCGCAATCGCTGCCTCCACCTGCAGGCCGCGGAGGGACCGGGTGTAGCGCACATAGGCCACTGAGAGCACGGCCGTCGCCAGCACACCGAACACCATGAGTACGGCCAGCAACTTGGCCAGCGGATCGCGTTTCCTGTTCATATTGCGACGGCGACTTTACAGCCTCAATGAGGCATTGCCAGCGTGTTTTTGTTCCACAGTTTTTTTGTGCAAACTTGATTTCTTCCGGAAAAATCCGCATCTTCGGCGCCCTACAGCAGCTTTAGCTTTGTGACAAGAACTCGCAATTGTTCCGCGTCACAGTTCGAAGGAAGTTCGGCTGGCCCGTGGAAAGAGCCCTGCCGGCCGCACAAGTGAAGTTGGCGCCATGGCGAAAGAAGAACCGACCGAGCTCACGGGAACCGTCACGCAAGTCTTGCCCGGCACCATGTTCCGCGTCGCGCTGCCGAACGGACACGAAGTGCTCGCCCATATCTCCGGGAAAATGCGCAAGAATTTTATCCGCATCAGCGTGGGCGACAAAGTCAACGTCGAGATGTCGCTCTACGACCTGGGCAAGGCGCGCATCACCTTCCGGCACGCTTGATCGTTTTTTGACGATTCACTCGTGTGCGGCTATAAAGGGTCATGCGAATCCATTTTTTTGGGGCGACCCGCACGACGACCGGTTCCATGTTCTTGCTGGAGGTCAATGAGCAGCGAATCCTCTTGGAATGCGGCCTTTTTCAAGGCAAACGGACGGAGTCAATCGAACGCAATCGGAAGTTCCCGTTCAAGCCTGACCGCATCGATGCGGTGGTTTTGAGCCACGCGCATATCGACCATTGCGGCAACCTCCCGAATCTCTGCTGCCAGGGCTTCGCGGGCAACATCTATTGCACCTTCGCCACCCGCGACCTGGCGAGCATTCTTCTCGAGGACTCGGCGGAGATTCAGCGCGCCGATGCCGAATTCGTCTCGAAAAAACGAGCCAAGCAAAACCTTCCTCCCGTCGAACCGCTCTACACCGCCAACGACGCGGAGAAGGCCGTCCGTCAATTCGTGGCCCTCAATTACGACCGCCCGATGCTCGTCGCCGATGGCGTGACGGTGACTTTCCGAGACGCGGGGCATATCCTCGGCTCCGCGCAAGTCGTGCTCGACATCCGAGAGCAAGGCCGCAAATACCGGTACCTGTTTTCCGGCGACATCGGACGCGGTGAGGATGATATCCTGCGCGACCCCCAACCGGTCGAGGATGTCGATTTCTTGCAGATCGAGAGCACGTATGGGGGCCGCGAACATTCGGTGAAATCGACTGCCCACGAGACGGTGGGCAAGCTTGTCCTGGAAACTCTGGCACAAAAGGGCAAAGTCATCATCCCGGCGTTTTCAGTCGGGCGGACGCAACAGATTGTCTATACCCTGCACCAGTTGAGCCGGGCCAATCGGTTGCCGCTGGTGCCGATCTTCGTCGATAGCCCTCTGAGCGTGAACGCAACCGAGGTCTATCGGCTCCATCCCGAATGCTTCAATGAGGACATCTATAAATTTTTGCGCGAGACGGCCAACCCCTTCGGCATGGAAAACCTATCTTACATTCGGGAACAGGCCCACTCCGTCAGATTGAACGAGCTCAAGGAGCCGGCCATCATCATCAGCGCCTCCGGCATGTGCGAAGCAGGCCGCATCCGCCACCATCTGAAGAACAACATTGGAATACCCAAGAACATGGTCCTGTTCATCGGTTATTGCGCGGAACACACGCTCGGGGCGCAAATTCTTTCGGGCCGCGAAACGGTCAACATCTTCGGCGAACCGCATCCCGTCCGGGCTCGTGTCGCTTCCATCGATTCCTTCTCCGGCCACGCCGACAAACACGAGCTGAAGCGGTACGTCGAACGCTTGACCGGGGCGATCAAGAAAATCTCGGTCGTCCACGGCGAAGCTTCCCAGGCCTTCACGTTTGCCGAAAGCCTGAAAGCCATGAAACCACAGGCGGAAGTCATCGTCCCTGATTACGGACAAAGCCTCGATCTCAGTTCGTGTTCGTGTGCGCCAGAACAGTCCCGGTCCCCGTAGCAGCCGAGGTCACGAGGCTCTGACTCGAAAGTCTCAAATCTCAGAATTGAAATCTCAAATTCCCGGAATCCCACTTCTGCGTCACGGTAGATTCAAAAATCTCGCGAAAGGAGCGCGGGCAGCCTCCCCGCGCGCCTCTCATGGATCCGCCATGCGCCGCACGGACAAGCTGTCCGAGCTCCCTTACAGCAATTCTCATTTTGGCCGTAACGCGGACACTCCTGTCCGCAGAACCTCCGAAAATGTGCGGACAGGAGTGTCCGCCTTACGGTCACGAACCGCGCCCGTTGCCAAAATGAGCATTGCTGGCTCCCTTGCGGCTAATCCTTGTCTCGGAATAATTCCTGCGGCATGTTCATAGGCAGTGACTGTGGCGGAACTCAATTTGCGCTGGCCGAGGCAGGCCTCGAGTCCGATCGTTCAGGCGATCGGGCTTTCTCTCTTGTTTCATTTGTTGCTCTTCTGCACCTTGGAACTCGGTTACCGCCTTGGGCTATGGGATAGCTCCCTCTTTGAACTGCTCTCCTTTCGCGCCCGAGGGAGGCCTGACCCCCGCTTGGAGGCCCAGAAGAAGGCCGAGGCCGAAAAGCAGGAGGTGTTTCCAGTCATCTTTGTCGAGGTCGATCCTTCCCAAGCGACGCAAGAGGTGCCCAAAGAAACCAAGTACTATGGCGCCCGAAATTCACTGGCGGGAAACCCGGACACGCGGATCGATTCAGACACGCCCAAGATTTCCGGGACGCAAGACAAGGTGCCGAAAACTTCGGACAGTCCGCGTGTCGAAGCAATGCCGCTCCAACCGGCGCCTCTCGTGGCCAAGCCGCCGGAGCCGAAGCCCAAGGAGGAACCCCCGAAGGAGACACAGCTCAAGGAACCTCAACCGGAGCCGAAAAGTGCGTCGAAACCAGGCGATCTGGCTCTGGCAAAACCGGCGGAGCGTCCCGTCCTGACACCCAAACCGAGTTTCAGCGACGCGGTCGAGGCCACCCCGACCCGCCCGCGTCCTAGGCGCCTCGCTCAGGTCATGAATCCGCAGAGCACGCTTGAGGGAGTCAAAATGAAACAGGAAGGCGGGAGCAAGCGGTACTCTTCGGCCGAAGGCCTGGACGTGAAGGCCACCCCGTTTGGCACTTACGATCAGTTGATCATCGAAGCCATTCAAAACCGCTGGTTTGATCTTTTGGAGGAACGCGACTTCGCTCGAAACGCCACTGGGAAAGTGGTCCTGACGTTTCGGCTCAACTCCAACGGAACCGTGAGCCACATGGACGTTTCCGAAAGCACCGTCAATGAAATCCTCTCGATCATCTGCCAACGGGCGGTCCAAGACCCTTCCCCGTTCCCGCGATGGCCGAACGATATGAAGCGGCTGGTCGGCGCCGATTATCGGCTCGTCCGATTCACGTTTTACTACGAGTGACCCTGTTGCTCGGATTCGTCGTTGGCGCCGTAGCGGCAGGCATCTTGGTTGCCGGTGAGGGCGCGCAGCTCGCCGCCCGGATGTCGGCTTGAAAGACGAAAACAAGTCCGAGTCCGGGCACCCAGATCGGCCCAATGCGGAGGTGGTGATTCCCTCTCCCTCGAGGGAGAGGGGCAGGGTGAGGGTGAGGAGCGCCGGACCAACCAGAGACGTTGGAAGTAGGCGACGATTCTCCGTCACCCCGGCCCTCTCTCGCTGGGAGAGAGAGAATCGCGTGCCAGGCGCGGAAATATTCTGCTCTCCCGCGACGTGCCTCAAATGAAATGGCACGCATAAACGTGTGAATTGGGTGTCCTTTAATTCGGCGCAAGTCGTTGGACGCCGCTGACAGTTTCTTGTTCTGGCTTCGGAGGCGTTTTCCCGCTACAAGCATTCCATGCCTGTTCGTGAAGAGAAGTCGGTGGGAGGTGCTATGCATAACCCGGCATTTACGACCACGCATTGGAGCGTCGTGGTGGCTGCGGGCCGCGCGGACTCCTCCCAAGGCGCCAACGCGCTGGAGCAGCTTTGCCGGACTTACTGGTATCCCTTGTATGTCTATGTGCGCCGGCAAGGGCGCGATCCGCACGAGGCCCAGGATTTGACCCGGGAATTTTTTGCGCGGCTCCTGGCGGCCAAATCGATCCAGTTCGTCGATCGCAGCAAAGGCAAATTCCGCTCCTTTCTGTTGACCTCCATGAATCATTTTCTGGCCAAAGAATGGAATCGCGCGCACCGTCAGAAGCGCGGGGGCGGGCGCGTGATTGTTTCGCTGGATGATGACACCGCGGAACGGCGCTATCTCTGCGAACCGGCGGACCAATTGACCGCCGACAAACTCTTCGACCGCCGCTGGGCCTTGACTGTGCTGGAACAAGCCATGGAGCGGTTGAAGACTGAATTCACCCGCAGCGGCAAAGTCGAACTCTTCGAGCAGTTGAAAGCATCGATCTCGGGTGACCCAACGGCCGCGCCCTACGCTGAGGTGGCGGCAAAGTGCCAAATGACCGAAGGCGCCGTAAAAGTGGCGATGCATCGCTTGCGCAAACACTTTGGCGAGCTCCTCCGAGATGAGATCGCTCAGACGGTGTCGCGCCCGGAAGAGGTCGAAGCCGAAATCAGGCACCTGTTCGAAGCTTTGCGAGGGTCAATGCCATAAACCAAAACAAATCTGAAGGGCGCGTGTGCGTGACCTGCGGCGCGCCCTTGCCGAGCGACGCTCCGGCAGGCAACTGCCCGGCGTGTCTGATTCGCAGGGCGGCAAGAAGTTTTTGATGGCCGAAAAACGCTGGCCCACGAAAAACACGAAATGCACGAAATGAGAAAGATGAGCGGCCTGGATGTCGATACCCGCACTGACGTGTATTCATTGGGCGTGTTGCTCTACGAACTGCTCACGGGCACGACGCCGTTTCCCGAAAAGGAACTCTGAACCAAAGGTTACGGCGAAATGCAGCGGATCATTGCGGAACAGGAACCGGAGCGGCCATCGTTGCGCGTGAGCACGCTCTTGGGTGAGCAGCAAACGATCGTCTCGAAAAACCGCAGCACTGAGCTTCTGGCCTTGCGACGGCAGATCAAAGGAGATTTGGACTGGATCGCGTCAGCCAAGGTGAATTGCTTACGTTGAAAGCGCACGCCAGCGCAGTGAACAGCGTGGCGCTCAGCCCGGATGGGAAACGACTGGCGTCAGCCAGTGGGATCGGACAGTGAAGGTGTGGGATGCCCAGCCCGACTCGCAAGCAAGCACTCCCGACGCGAAGACGCGCTGATGACTCGCATGACTTCTGCGCCCACGACCAACGCGCCAGCGTCTTGGACTGCGGTGACGGAGCGAAGCGAAGTCACAGCTTTGGCTTCAGTTGGCCGGACGTCTCGGCCCGTCGCCAGCGGCTCTCCTTCTCCCCGCATCCGAAAGCGGCGACTCCGCCGACCCCGTCGCCGCAGTCCAAAAGCTCGCGCCAGTTTGTGGCCGCCAAACCGCCACTGACCTCGAGAAACGAAGTTGGCCGCGAGAGCACACAGTGCGGCGC
>JACQWK010000547.1 GCA_016209525.1 Verrucomicrobiota bacterium | reverse complement strand
GGAGTCTCGCCCCACCGGATGTGGTAGCGGCTTCGCCGCGCCGGGTTCATCCGTGGTCAAGCCGTTTTTCAAGCATAAATCAAGGAAAGGAATTAGCGCCCAGGGGAGCATCAAGCTCCTCGAATCCTCCCTCTCCTCCATCGGATGGAGGAGAGGGTTGGGGAGAGGAGGCGCGTTTTTATTGGTTCCCCTCTCCTCAGTCCTCTCCCCACTCGTTCCTCGCGGGGAGAGGATGAAGAGCTTGATACAGCCATGATTAGCGCGAGGGAGCGCCCGGTGATTCGGAAGATTCCAGCAACTCGATCACCGCCTCAGCAGCTCTTCGAGACGCGCCAGGCGGGCCGAGCGAGTCGATGACCTTGGTCAATGTGCTTTTGATCGTTGCCACTCGATCAGGATGATGCAAAAGGTTCAGGGCTTCCTCCGCCACATTCTCCGCCGTGGCGTCGCCTTGGATGAACTCCGGAAAAACAAGTTGGCCGGCGAGAAGGTTCGGCATCGCGATGTATTTCACGGCCACGATGCGCTTCCCGATTTCATACGTAAGCCGTGATGTTCGATACACAACAACCGTTGGGACTCGGAACAGGGCGCATTCCAAAGTCACCGTCCCCGAGCAGGCGAGGGCAACTTGTGCTTCGGCAAGAGACTCGGCCAAACTGTGGCAACAAACCTCCAGCATCGGCCAGTGGCTGTTGGCACGCTTCGCCGCCTCGGCTAACTCGGCGCTGGGCAGGATCATCCGCAAACGGACCGGCTGTACGGATTGAATCCTGCGCGCCGCTTCGACAAGGATGGGTAAGTGCGCCTCCAGTTCGCGCCTGCGGCTCCCCGGGAGGAGGAGGACAAGTGGGTGAGTCGGCGAGCCTGTGAGCCGGCGTGTGTCGCCGTGATCACGTCCCAACGCCTCGCTGTTTGTTGAGACCACAACGGAGGACTGTGCCCTCCCTTCCCCCTCACCGCGGCCCTCTCCCCGAGGGAGAGGGAGAATCGTCCGGCGCGATTCGGCGTAGGGAGCCGGTACGGCTGTTTGTTCTGAAGGCGACGTTTTTCCTTCTCTCGGCGGGAGAAGGTCAGGATGAGGGAGAACGGCGGCTCCGACCGGCAAAGGCCACATACTCACCGCCAAGCCTCTCGCCCCGGTTAAGTCCTGTGATTCCGAGCCCCGTTCCCGCCTCTCCGGACTCGAATGCCGATCGATGATCGGATGCCCGACAAACTCGACGCTCAAGTGAGGAACACGCGCCGCATACCATGCCTTTTCGAATGGAAGAATGCTCAGAAGCAGGTCCACGCATTGCGCCAACTGGTAAGCGCGCCCTTCGCGCGAAGCCCACACTTGAGGCGACACGTAGTAGATAATCTTCGGCCTCCAATTTCGGAACAAACCAGCGCGAGCTTCCACGAACCGCTTGATCGCTCGGGCGAACCGCAGATTGAAGCCGCCAAAATCCACAAGAATAATCACCTCCGGCGCGAGTTCCACCGCCAACTCGAAAAGTCTGCGGAACAACCGCCGGAATTTGAGATACTGCTTCAGGACATCTGTGATCCCAAAAACGGCATGCTGCGTGAGATCGATCTCCAGCTTGACGCCCGCAGCCGCCATGTGAGGACCGCCCGCGCCGAAAAACTCCGGCGGGAATTCCCAGCCGCGCTTGATCGCGGAGGCACGGATTGCTCCAACCAACTCCGCGGCCAACAAATCACCGCTCGCTTCTCCGGCAATGAGCATGATCGATTTCACTCGGATTCCACCGGATAAAGACATCTCGTTTCGCTTCGATCGTAGCGCAGACTTGCGGTCTGCCGTATCGTCGATTTGTAATCGGCGGGGCGTCGAAATTCGGACACGATGCAGCAATGGCGCCACCGCAGAATGCAATTCTGCGATACGGCAGATTGAAATCTGCCCCACGGTCTCAAGCAGCTTGGGCAATTTGGCGCGTGATCTCCAATGCCAAGTCGAGCGCGCGCTTCGCCGACTCGCCGCTGACCACGGGCGTCCGCCGCGCTTCGACGCACTCAATGAAGCTTCGCAACTCCAATTTCAGCGGCTCTTCCTTTTCCAGAGGCACCGGCTCTCGGACGATCCGCTTCCCCCCAAACTCGCTCACGATCGTGGAATCCTTCGGAGCGAGAAGTTTTCGGAAAAGAGAGGTCTCGCTTTCGCCGTCGCGCGCGATCCGATAAATGAATCCTTCTTGAGCCCGGTAATCGAGCGAGACGTAGCTCGCCGTCGCGCCGCCGCTGAAGACACGGATCTTGCGCAACCGTTCGGGGCTCACTCGGCTGGCGGTCAAATTGGCCACGCAGCCGTTCTTGAATCGCAGCCGCGCGTTGGCGATGTCTTCAGAGACGCTCAACACCGCAATCCCCACGGCATCCACGCTTTCGACCGACGACTTCACGAACGCCAGCACCACGTCCAAGTCGTGGATCATCAGATCGAGCACCACGCCGATGTCCGTGCTTCGCCCGGGGTAGGGCGAGAGGCGATGCGCCTCAATGAAGCGCGGTTCGGTGGCGGCGCTCTCCAGGAATCTGAACACAGGGTTGAACCGCTCCACATGGCCCACCTGCAGCACGACGTCGTGCTCCCGCGCCAACTGGATCAGTTCGGCCGCTTGAGCCGCGCTGTCCGTCATCGGTTTCTCGACAAGGACATGCTTCCGCTGGCGGAGCAGTTGGCAGGCGAGTTCATAGTGCGTGGCGGTCGGCGTGACGATGCTCAGCGCGTCGCTGGCTGCGGCCGCGTCACTGACGGAGTGAAAGGCGCGCACCCGGAATCTTTCGGCAACCTTGCGAGCGGTTTCGGGCAGGATGTCGTACACCCCCGCGAACTCGACGCGCGCTTCCGCCGCGAAATCCGCGTAGAGACGGGCGTGCTCCCGCCCCAGAGCGCCCACGCCCAATACCGCCACTCGAACCTTTGACGACATGGAGAGACATTAAACGCGGCTTCGTCCTGTTGCGATTCAAATGTGCCTCAGTCGCTCTCCAAATCCGAATCCCGAAATCCGAATCCCGAACCAAGTTCAAAATCGGAAGGATCGAATGGTCAAAACTGGAACTTTCAGGTTTAGGACTTGAGGCTCTCGTTCTCGGATTTGTTTCGGATTTCTAGATTCGAATTTCGGATTTGGGGTCGTCTTCGCCGCTCGATGAATTGCCCATAGCTGATTTGCCGATTGCTGAATGAAGTCGATCTGGCAAATTGGCCAATAGCCATTGGCGATCGGCCATTGGCCATCGGCTATTGGCTATTGGCTATTGGCCATCGACATGGATGCCTTCGAATTCCATCCGGCGGTCGAAGAATGGTTCCGGCGGCGCTTCGGCACGCCGACCCCGCCCCAAGCGCAAGGTTGGCCGGCGATCCAGTCGGGGCGGCACGTCCTCCTTTCTGCGCCGACCGGCTCCGGCAAGACACTCGCGGCCTTCCTCTCGGCGCTCGACGGGCTTTTTCGCGAGGCGAGCGCCGGCGGTTTGCCCGATGAAACCCGCGTGGTTTATGTCTCTCCGCTGAAAGCCCTCAGCAACGACATCCACAAGAATCTCGCCGAACCGCTGGCAGGCATCCGGGCGGTTTTCGCCCAACGAGGTCCGGCTGTGCCTGAAGTCCGCGCGGAGGTTCGCACGGGCGACACGCCTTCGAATAAGCGGCGTGCCATCGCGAAGAAGCCCCCCCACATCCTGGTCACCACTCCCGAGTCGCTTTACCTCCTGCTCACGTCCAACTCCGGACGCAACCTCCTGAGAACGGTCCGAACGCTGATCGTCGATGAAATCCATGCCGTTGTCAGCAATCGGCGTGGGGCGCACCTGGCGATCAGCATGGAACGCCTCGAAGCGCTCGCCGGTCGGCCCCTCCAGCGCATCGGCCTGTCGGCGACGCAGAGGCCGATCGATGAAGTGGCGCGATTTCTCGTCGGGAGCCGGCCGCTGATCTCGAGTTCTTCCGCGCACACAGTCCCGATCGCCGCCTTCCCCCTCACCCCGGCCCTCTCCCCAGGGGAGAGGGAGAATCATCCCCTCCGACAGGAAGAAGTAGAACGCGTCGGGATCGGCGATCCGGCGGCACGAGTTCCCCCTCTCCCAGCGGGAGAGGGCCGGGGTGAGGGAGAAGGCACGCCCCTCGACTCCGGCCGATCCCATTCAGTCGGCGCCGGAATAGACCATTGCGCCGTCATTGAAATCGGCCACCGGCGAGACTTCGATCTGCTTGTGGAAATTCCGAACTCGCCGCTGCAGGCCGTGATGTCGAACGAAGTGTGGGAAGAAGTCTATGGCCGCTTGGCCGAACTGATCGAGCAGCACCAGACCACTCTCGTTTTCGTGAACACCAGGCGACTCGCCGAGCGCGTGACACATCATCTTTGCGAACGCCTCGGCGCTGACAAAGTCACCTCTCACCACGGCAGCCTTTCCGCGAAGCTCCGCCTCGAGGCGGAGAATCGGCTGAAGCGCGGGGAACTCAAAGCCTTGGTCGCCACGGCTTCACTCGAATTGGGCATCGATATCGGATCCGTGGACCTCGTTTGCCAGTTGGGATCCACACGCTCGATTTCAACTCTGCTCCAGCGCGTGGGCCGCGCCGAACACAGGAGAGGGGGAAGGCCCAAAGGCCGGCTGTTCCCTTTGACGCGCGACGAATTGGCCGAGTGCGCTGCGCTCATCCGATGCATCCGGCGCGGGGAATTGGATGCTTTGCAGATCCCGGAAAAACCGCTCGACATCCTGGCCCAGCAAATCGTCGCCTGCGCAGCTTGCGAAGACTGGGGCACCGACGAACTCTTTCGCCTGATGCGCCAAGCGTATCCCTATCAAAACCTCGCTCGCGGCGAGTTTGATGACACAGTCCGGATGCTCGCGGATGGCTTCAGCACACGGCGCGGACGCCGCGGCGCCCTCATCCATTTCGATGCGGTGAATGGCCGCATCCGAGCCCGACGCGGAGCGCGGTTGATCGCGTTGACCTCCGGCGGCGCCATTCCGGACAACGCAGATTACCGCGTGGTGCTCGAACCGACGGAAACGTTCATCGGAACCGTCAACGAAGACTTCGCGATGGAGAGCATGGCCGGGGATGTTTTCCAACTGGGAAATGCCTCGTGGAAGATTCTGCGCCTGAATTCGGGAATCGTGCGGGTCCAGGATGCACACGGCCAGCCTCCGAACATCCCCTTTTGGCTGGGCGAAGCGCCGGCGCGCACGGCCGAACTTTCCCAGGCCGTTTCCGACCTCCGCGGCGAGATCGAGGAAAGTTTCACGAGCGCTCAAAAAGCCGGAGCACGTCCGCCGCAACCACGCCCGCTTTCCCCTCACCCCAGCCCTCTCCCCACGGGAGAAGGGGAATCGTCCGCAGTCCTTCCGACTGACAGGCGCGACCGAATTGACCAAGCGCAAGACCAACGCCTCCCTCTCCCAGCGGGAGAGGGCCGGGGTGAGGGAGAACGCGGCACCATTCCCAGAAGCGCGCAGGATACCTCCAGACCTCTTGCTGGCCGCATCGACCATCTCGAGAGTGCAGCCGCTTTGCTTGTCGAGGAAACCGGCCTTTCCAGCCGAGCCGCCCTGCAAGTGGCCGAGTATTTCGCGTCCGTTCACTCGGTTCTCGGCGCGATCCCCACTCAAACGCGAATCGTCATGGAACGGTTCTTCGACGAATCCGGCGGAATGCAATTGGTCATCCACGCGCCGTTCGGCAGCCGGATCAATCGGGCGTGGGGCCTCGCGCTGCGGAAACGGTTTTGCCGCCAATTCAACTTCGAGCTGCAAGCGGCAGCGACCGATGACGCCATCGTTCTTTCGCTCGGCACCCAGCATTCGTTTCCGCTTGAAGAAGTCTTTCGCTATCTCCGCCCGAACAGCGTTCGCGGCGTGCTCGTCCAGGCGTTGCTGGACGCTCCCATGTTTACGATCCGCTGGAGATGGAACGTCTCACGGGCGCTCGCAGTGCCTCGCCAGCGGGGCAATCGCCGCACGCCTCCGCCGCTCCAACGCATGGAGGCCGAAGACTTGATCGCCGCCGTCTTTCCGGAGCAATTGGCTTGCCTGGAGAACATCGTGGGCGACCGTGAAATCCCGGACCATCCGCTGGTCAACCAGACCCTCGGCGATTGTCTGATCGAAGCGATGGATATCGACGGCCTGATTCATCGCCTCGAAGAAATCGAAGCGGGAACGATTCAGTGTGTGGCCAAGGATTTGCCGGAGCCTTCGCCGCTCGCGCATGAGATTCTCAATGCCAAACCCTATGCATTCTTGGATAACGCGCCCATTGAAGAACGCCGCACGCAAGCGGTTTATGCGCGGCGCGCACTGGACTTGGACAGCCAAGCCGAATTGGGTGTCTTGGACGCCGCTGCGATTGAACGCGTGCGCGAGCAAGCCTGGCCCAATCCCGTCAGTGAAGACGAGATGCACGATGCGTTGTTGCAGCTCGGCGTGATCACAGAGGAGGAAGCCGAAAATGGTTGGCTTCCGTTTCTTCGCGCCTTGGCTCAAGCTCGACGCGCGACGCGTGTGTTCATCCGGTCTCGCGTTGGGGCGCATCGTCTTCCCCCTCACCCCGGCCCTCTCCCGCCGGGAGAGGGAGAACCAATTCCCGCGCATCGACGAGCGGAAGCTCCCCGGTCGGTCTGGGTTGCCGCCGAACGGTTGTCCATGGTCAGAGCAACCTACCCTGACAGTACGATCGAGGAGGCGCTATCTCCGCCAGGGACGGAGCCAACGCGGGACTGGGAGCGGACGGAGGCTCTGCGGGAGTTGATTCGGGGCCGCTTGGAGGTGGCCGGACCGGTGACCGCGGCCGAGTTGAGCCGGTATTTGGAACTCCCGTCATCGGAGATCGAAACGGCGCTAGTGGCCTTGGAAGGGGAAGGATTCGTTCTCCGCGGACGGTTCCGCCCGAAGGCATCGGAACTGGAATGGTGCGAGCGGCGGCTCCTGGCCAGAATTCATCGGCTCACGATCAATCGGCTGCGCGCGGAGATCCAGGCCGTGCCGATCCGTGACTTCTGCCGTTTTCTCACAATTTGGCAGCGCGTGGACGAGGACCACCGCGCGCAGGGGCCGCAAGGCGTGGAAGCTGTGCTCGAAATTCTCGATGGCTACGAACTCGGAGCGGGTGCTTGGGAACCGGACGTGTTGAGCGCCCGAGTGAAGGACTACGATCCAAAATGGCTGGACCTGGCTTGTTTCACGGGCCGCTTTGGCTGGGGACGCCTCACGATGCCACAACCGCAGAAGGCGCGGACGTTTCAGTTGGGCCCGCTCCGATCGAGTCCCATCGCCCTGTTCAAACGAGCCAATCTTCCGGCTTGGTTTGAATTGTGTCCGCAGGTCTCCGAATTGGATTTGTCGCCGGACACGGAGAAGGTTCTGGAAATTCTCCTCCGCGAGGGCGCCCTGTTTTTCGCGGAGTTGGTCCGGCGGTCCGGTTTGCTGCCTTCGCAAGCGGAGCAAGCCCTTGGAGAACTAGTCGCGTTGGGCCTCGTCACGGCGGACAGCTTCGACGGTTTGCGCGCGCTGCTCGTTCCATCGCACAAAAAGCCGACTTTGGCCGGCGCCACTGGAACGCACCGGCACAGAACCATAACCAGCGTCGAATTCGCCGGTCGCTGGTCGCTCCTGAGCCCGGTACGAGCGCGACCGGCGCTGCGATGGCAGGAGCCACTCCGTGAACCTGGTCGCAGCGGACGTGAGTCCGCTCCATTTCATGATCAGAGCCGACTCACGTCGGCTGCTACGGCTCATGCTCCCAATGCGCGCGGCAACCACTTGGGGGCTTTCAGTGAACCGTCGGTTGGGAGCCGTCAAGGTGACGAGGCGGACCTCATCAAATCCGAAATCCAAAATCCGAAATCCATTGAAGTATGTGCTCGAACGATTCTGCGCCGATACGGCGTCGTCTTTCGAAGATTGCTGGAACGCGAGGCCGTGCAAGTTCCCTGGTATGAACTTGGACGAATTTATCGGCGCCTCGAAGCCCGGGGTGAGATTCGCGGCGGCCATTTCGTGTCGGGTGTGAGCGGCGAGCAATTCGCGCTGCCGGAAGCGATCCAACTTCTCCGGTCGATTCGGAAGGAAGCACCGCGCGGCCAATGGATCGCGCTCAGCGCCGCCGATCCCTTGAACTTGGCCGGGATCCTCACGCCCGGCAGGAGAGTCGCGGCCGTCGGGTCGAACCGAATTCTCTTGCGCGACGGCGTGCCTGTCGGTGCGCTTGAGGCGGGAGAAATCGTGAAGTTGGATCCGGCTGCGGAAGAATCGGGGGACCGTGTCGCGCGGGCGTTGAAGATCGGAAAGATGCCCGCGCTCCTGCGCCGCTATTACGCGTGATACTCGCTCCCAAGTGGCGAGATATCCAGTGTTGGGATTGCGCCAGAGAATCGGATCTTGTTTTCACAGCCCCTCAGCGCTTGTTTTGAGAATGGCGGCAGGCTGGTAGCCTGCCGCAACAGGCCGGTGGCCTGTTCTACCCAAAGAGGCAGTTTCAAAACACGGTCTCAGACTAGACCGCTTCGAGTCCGTTCCGTTTCCGCAACGCCGCTTCTCGCTCCGGGAGCGTCGGGTGGGAGTAATAGAATCCGCTGTAGAACGGGTGTGGGGTGAGGTTGCTCAGATTTTGCCCCGTGAGTTTCCGGAGCGCGCCGATCAGGGTCTGCGGGGTGCCGATCGCGCTCGCGGCATAGGCGTCCGCCTGGAATTCGTAATGGCGAGTCCAGAGATTCGCCAACGGCGAAAACCAAAACGTCAGCACACCGCTCAGCAATCCGAACAAAACCAAGGCCGGCGCGAGGCCCTGGGCTTGGAAACCGAACGCCCCGTAAAACCAGGTTTGCCGCGCGAGCCACGCGATGGCGTAAAAACCCAACAACAGGCCGCCCGAGCTCAAGGCCAGCATTTTGGACAGGTGCTTCTTTTTGTAATGGCCGATCTCGTGCGCCAGCACGCTTTCCACTTCGGGCTCGCTCAGTTGCTCAACCAGCGTGTCGAAAAGAACGATCTTCCGAAATCGGCCAAAGCCGGTGAAAAACGCGTTCGAGTGGCGGGAGCGCTTGCTGCCGTCCATGACCTGGATGCTCGCCACTCGGAATCCGGTCCGCTCCGCCAGCCCGTGCAATCGATCCTGCAAACTCCCCGGCGCCAACGGCGAGAACTTGTTGAACCAAGGAAGGATCAATGCCGGCGCCAGGACAGTCATGAGAAGTTGAAAGCCCAGCACGCTCGCCCACGCCCACAACCACCAATTGGGTCCCGCCCACTCGACCGTCTTCAATATCAGCGCGATCAAGGGATAACCCAGCGCGAGGGCAAGCAGCAGTCCTTTGACACGGTCGAGCCACCAGAGTTTCGGCGTGGTGGTGTTGAACCCGAAGCGTTGTTCCAAACGAAACTGCGCGTACCAGGCGATCGGCAAGCCGGCCAGAACGAGGACAAGTCCTGTGGAGAAGACGAAACCCGCCATCGACCAAATCGAAGCGCCGAGCGCACCGTGGAAATATTCCAGGGCCCAAGGCAGACAGCCGCTGAACAGAACAACGAGAAGAACGACTGCGTCATAGGTCTCTTCAATCTGATTCAAGCGGCCCTTGGCCAGAGTGTATTGGATCGACTTGGCGTACGTGGCGCCGTCAACGACGTCCTTGAACGCCTCGGGCACAGTGGCAGCGTGGTTGAGCACATTCTTCAGATTGAGTCGCTCGAGCCAGAGCTGAGTCGCCCATTTGGCTCCGATGAGCATTGTCGCCGCGAACGAGGCTATGGATGATTCGCCCATTGGGTTAAGCTTTATGCACGCTTGGCGTGCGGAGCAAGCCAGACCGCTCTCGAGTTAGGAAATCGCGACAAAACGCAAACCGGCTGGCCGAACACTAGCCCGGGAGGGGCGGAAAGAAAGCAACCCACGGCGCAAGCCGTGGGTGACAAGTCCAAAATCATTTTCAGCCCCGCAGGGGCGACAGATCGCCGGCTCAAACGATTCGTACGAGGCTCAGGCAAGAGTCCGACAAGGTGAACCCGATGCACTGCAATTGCCCAACTTGCTCGCAGGCCGGCAAGAAGTTGTTGATGGCCGAAAAGGATAGCCCACGAAAAACACGAAATGCACGAAATGAGAAGGATGAGCGGATTGGACTTCATTCGTGTGTTTCGTGTGTTTCGTGGGCCAAACTTCGGTTGCGACTCTGCCGCGCTGAGTTTTCTGCCGCCCCATTCGGGGCTTCTCACTGCGAGGCGCTTTGATCCCACAGCTCACGCTGTGGGCTATCGTCTGGCGCCACTCCGTGGCTGGTGAGCACGACAATCGGGAATTGAAACTGTTATCTCCCTCGGGCTTAAATGGAAATCATGAGTTCACTTCGGTGTCGCATCCTCCACGCGTGTGCGGCTGTAGTTCTAGCCTTGGGAATCTGTGCGCAAGAACCCGCCGCTCCTTTCCGAATCGGCACCGCCAAGCGCGATATTACGCCGAAGGAGCCTGTCCCAATGTGGGGCTACGGAGCGCGCCATGATGCGCTCTCCACCGGTGTCCTCGATCCTCTGTATGCCATAGCGCTGGTCCTCGAAGCCGGGGAGAACAAGCTGGCAATCGTTGGTTTGGACCTCGGACGCGCTCCGTCCGAGAGATCGCTCCAACGGATTCGCGAAGGCATCCGAGCCAATCCCGGGATCGATCATTCATCCATCGCCGGTTCGCATACTCACCATGGCCCCGTCCTCGAACTCAGCGAGGAAGAAGGCAAAGGAAAGGGAAAGTTCGACGCGGCGCTTCGCTACTACGGACAGTTGGAGGAAAACGTGATCGCGGTGATCCGGGAAGCGAACCAAAGCCTCGCGCCCGCGAGATTCGCGGCCGGTTCGGCTCAGCTCGAAGGATTCAATCGGAACCGCCACACGCAAATCGAACCCAAACCCGTGGATCGGGAACTGACCGTGATGCGATTCGACGATCTTACGGGAAAGCCGCGCGCGCTGCTCGTCAATTTCGCCGCCCATCCGACGATGATTCCAGCCGGGACGCTGAAGTTCTCGGCGGATTACGTCGGCTCGATGAGGACCACGATCGCGAAAGAGTTCGGCGGGGAAGTCATCTTCATGCAAGGAGCGGCGGGGGATTTGTCGGCGAATCCTGGAACCAACCAAGGCCACGTAGGGTTCGGCCAAGCGCTCGCGCGCGAAGTCATGAAACTGGCTTCCGGCCTGGCAACCAAGGAAGTCATCGAGCCTCGGCTGGAGTTCAGGGAGAAGCGCTTTCAGTTCGCATCGCGGACCGATTTGAACAATCCGCTCATCCGAGTGATGTATGCCAGCGCCTTCTTTCCGGAGTTGATCCCAAACTATGCCGACGAATACGCCGAAGGGGTCCGGCCGCGGCTGGCGGTGGCGTTGCTCAACGGGGAGATCGGGTTCGTAGGAGTGTCCGGAGAATTTTTCTGCCAGCACGCGATCCGCCTGAAAGCGCGCGCGCGTTTGCCGCATTTATTGTTCTTCGGTTACTGCAACGGCTACCACCAATATTTCCCGACCATCGAAGCGGCTGCGGAAGGAGGCTACGGCGCCGACAGCACGGTCGCGCCCGCGGCGGTAGGCGCCGGCGAAGAAATCATGAACGCGGCGCTGCTCTGGCTTTATGAGATGCGCGGCAGATTGGGCGGGCCCGCCCCATGAGATCCGCGTCCGGAAACGCTTCAGGACTCCTGGTCCCACACGAAAATGAAAATGGGTCAGTTCCTAACTCTGACAACTCAGGAAAATGGGTCAGTTCCTACAGGAAAATGGGTCAGTTCCTAACTCTGACAACTCAGTGGGTTTTCCTGCATTGGCTCGCCTCGTCGCGGCGGAATTGACGCGGCAAAGCGCCGGGAGATCACCTAAGAGTATTAGCAAGCCTGCCTGCTCCCAAACCCGTCGTTTTGCGAACAGTGTTGTCAAGGTTAGGAACCGACCCGTTTAAGGTTAGGAACTGACCCGTTTACGTTTACTGACCCGTTTAAGGT
>JACQWK010000561.1 GCA_016209525.1 Verrucomicrobiota bacterium | reverse complement strand
CAGCATCAACGACGGCGCATTTTTCAACGCCCAGAACAGCTCCGAATGGATTGATCTGCCCGGCAACTACCACAACAACGCGTGCGGCTTCGCGTTTGCGGACGGGCATTCTGAAATCCACAAATGGAAAGGCAGCGTCACCCGGTATCCGATTCGGATGGTGGACTTTTCCAGAACGGCCGTATCGCGGACGGACGTCGATTACCGGTGGATCGTGGACAGGACTTCCGCCCCGAGGTGAGGCGCGGCCCTCAACCTTGGAAAAGCACTTGAGCCGCAAAAGAACGCAAAGATCGCAAAGCGAGAGGAGGTTTCACCAACCTGTTCTTTCACCAAGCGGGTGAATTCGATTGGTCCATGTCCCCGCTTCTCTTTGAGTTCTTTGCGCTCTCTTGTGGCTGCCCAACTGCCGGATTGAGGCTCAAGTCCGACCCGGTCCCGCGAGCGCCGCAACTTCGGCTGAGTGCAAACGGCGCCACCGCCCCTTCGCCAAGGCCCCGAGCCGCAGGCCGCCAATCGCCACTCGCACGAGCCGCAGCACTTTGATTCCGAGTGCCTCCAACCAGCGCCGAATGTGCCGGTTCTTTCCTTCGTCGAGGACGACCTCCAGCCAGCTATTCTTTGTGCCGAGGCGCAAGACGGTGACGCGCCTTGCTGCCAGAGAGTCCCCGCCCGCTGCGACTCCCTTCTGCATTTGTCGAATGAGACTTTCGTCCGCCAGACAATCGACCTGCACGTGATACGTTTTTTCGAGGCGGCTCTCCGGCGCTGTGATGCGTTCGGCCCACGCCGTGTCGTTCGTGATTCGTTTTTCAGGGTCTCGCTGCGTGACGCCGTTGATTTGCACGCGCCCTGCCTTCACCAAGATTCGGGCCTGGCTGCGCGAACAGAAACCAAGTTTGGAAAGCGCGCGCGCCAAGCCCGTGCCTCCATCACCTCGGAGGCTTGAATGTGAAGCGAGTCGGATTTTCACGTAGCTAAACGCTGCTCGAATCGCTGCACGAGTTCCAAGACGGAACTCGGCGGCGTTGGGATCATGTTCAGGACCGCCGTTCTCTGTCGGTGCCGCGCTGCCTCACTCAGGTACTCCAGCGGCGATCGGCCGTCCACTCTGGCGAGAAGACAGCCAAGCGTGTGTCGCGCGACGCGAGCTTCGAACGCCTTCGGCTCTGGCAATGGACCGGCACTCCCTTGATAAGTCTTCCAAAAATGGACCGCGGCCCTCAAAAATGCCGCTCGACGGGAGGGCAGATGATTCGCCTTGCTCAGGAGATGGGTCAGAGAGAAACCAACATCGAAAGCCGGGTCCCCCCAATGAATGACCTCGTGGTCCAGGAGAACCAGCGTGTTGCCGTGGACCAGAATATTCTTCGGGCTGTAATCGCCATGAACCAAGTTCACGCGGGTCGCGAGCGTGTCGGAAATCAACTCCTGGAAAAACTCCGCCGCGGCGGGATTCCGTGAAGCGGCGTAACTGTAGTAGGGCTCAAGACGAAGCGATTCGAAGAAGGTCCGGTTCTCGAAGACCGAGGCGAGTTGCTTCACATGTTCGCGCGCGCGGCACTGAATGGTGCCCAGGAGTTGTGCGAACTGCTCCACGTGCCGCAATTCGATCCGGCCGGCCAGCAGAAGCGGCTTCCAATTCTCGTGCGGCTCTGGGACCGCTTCCATCGCGACCAGATGGTGGACCTCGTCCTCGAAAACCAACGCAGGGATCGTCCCCGGGGGTGCCAGCCGCGCCAGCCAAGTCAAGCCTAGGGCTTCGCAGTGGCTCCGGCCTGGATCGCTGCGCCAATCGGCCTCGACCCGCAGTTTGCCGAGGGCTTGCTTGATGACAAACGCGTGACCTTGACGCGGCTCCACCAGCACCGTCCGGTTCGAGACGCCACCCGGCAGGCCAGTGACTTTCGGTGTTTCCACGTCTCCCAACCGGCCCGTTCGACGCAAGTATTCCAACAATTCGTCGAATCGTTCGATGTTCAGAGGAAATCTCACCACTGCCGCCCAATGTACCACTGGTCTGCCTCAAGATCGTGTTTGAGCAGATACGCATGCCCGCCGCCGTCGGATACTTTAAAATAATTCGCGATTGGCCATTCGGGTTGTGAGTGGCCTTGGTACCATCGATCAAAAATCTCCGCGATTTCAATCCACCGGTCCTGCCAAAAAAATCGGCGGGGCAGTTCGTCCGCTTTGAAGCCCGCGTAGCATTCCACTTGAATCGGATTGAGCAGCATGCCGTTTCGGCAGACGATAGCCCAGTGGTCCGTGCGGCTCAATCCAGGCGTGCCCTTCAGTCCCTTGCGTCCCTTTTTCTCGCAGCAACTCGCGAATGATGGCGTAGGCTTCGTAAAGCCGGCGCGGGTTGATGCGGTTCGACCGGTCGCGCGGGCCATGGATGCGGCCGAAAGGAATAAGCACCGCGGTGCTGAGCAATTGAGATGGCGAAGCCAGATCGCAGGCGCTGAAATTCACCACCGTACCGGTATGCGAGCTGGTGAACCAACTGCGTTTCGGCAGCAGTCCACCCAGGCCGTTAAACATCAAGCCGCGCCCCAACTCACGCGCGAAGCTGTTCTTTCGAAACGGCGCGAAGTCAGAGGAAACGCCAAAAGGCAGCCAGCCGACCCCCAGTTCCATGCCCAACCGGTTCGCCGTGGAGAGGGCTTTCTGCACAAAGGCATCCGGAGTGATGTGCGCTGTGACGCAGTTCGGTTTGAACGCGGCGCCCACGCAGTCGATGTTGATCACCAGCGCGATCCTCTTCTTCTCCGCCGCCGAAAGCTTGGCGACATGAACGCGGCTGCCTTGCAGGCCCGCTTCCTCGCCGCCTGTGAGAAGGATTCGATAGGTTGGGCGCCGGTTCGGATCGGAAAGGAGCGTTGCCGCAAGTTCCAAAGCCACGGCCACGCCCGTCGCATTATCGAGCGCACCGTGCGAGCCGTAGGTCAGTGAGACCAGCTCATCCAGCGCTCCGTTGAGCGTATTGCTCGCCAAGGTGAAAGGGTTCACATCGACTTTGTCGTAGTGCGCGACGATGTAAACGATCTCATCCGCCGTTCCGGGAATTTCCACGATGAGGTTTCGCTGGCGCGTGAACCAGCCGATCCGTTGTTGTGTGACGGCGTCGCCGAGTCCAAGTTCTTCGGTCCGCTTCAGGACCGCCTTCATTCGCCCGTAGTTCCGTCCCCCGGAAACGACCGATTGAACGGACTGCAAAAGGCTACGAGTGCGCGCGGCCTCCGCACCGGAGTCGGCGCCTGCGGGCTGAAGGTTGCTCCGCGGTGTGTGGACGCAGCCGGCCGAGAGCGCGAGTGCGACGGCACCAATTTTTCTCCAGAATCTCCGACTCATCAATGTGTGTCAGGCCAAAACCGCCTGTTGAAAACGGCCGAGATTATCAACGAGAACTTCCATGGTGATCGACCACGGATTGGAATGAACAACCTGTCCATCGGTGGGGCGAGACTCCTGTCGAGCCCTGGAATCATTACCGGGACGGAAGTCAGGGCTCGACAGAGTCTCGTCCCACCTTGGTTCATGGCAAGGTCTCGAAAAACCAATGCTCCAGGGTAGGGCGGGTTTCCAGCCGGCCCAATTGGATACACTCCTGAAGCAAGCACGAGGCAGGCAAGATGCCTGCCCAACTCTTGAAACACGCGCTAAACCACTTTTTGCTCGAATCAGCACGGATTTACACTCGGTAGGCAATGTCGAGCTGCGGCGTTTCCAGGGTCTTGCCGGATTGCGTCAGTGGGCTTCCGAACAATTCGAGCAAACCCGCCACCAGCACACCGCGCTCCAACGGCCATAGACCTATGCCACTTCGGAAAAACTCCTCGATGACCTCGGCAAGACGGCTGAACTGATGGTCGGCCGGAGCCGGCGGCCGATAGATCTGGGCGGAGACGGTGGTCCCAGCGGCGTCGCGCACGGCGAAATCATAGTCCGCGATGACGCCGTCCAGCACGAGGATGGCCGAGCGCAATCCGTCACGGTGCTCGATGAGCCATCCTCGCGGCTCGCGAGCGAGTTTCGGCACCAGTCCGAGTCCGACCAAATCCTGTGTGCGTCCGTCCTTCACGGGATCGCCTTGCGGGCTGTCGGATCGGGAGATGGCCGAAGCGAGCAATGCCCAAGACCACTTGCCTTCGTCGCCCGCCCGCCAAAGATCGTCGCCTTTGAGCAACTCGACGCTGCGGATGCCTGCTTCTCCGCCTTGGCGCCGCTCGAGCAACGGCATGAGAATTTCCAATCCATCGAACTCGGCGCCGGGAGGTTTCCCTTGGACAACGACGAGGGCCTCCTTGAGCGGAGTGTCCTTCGGCAGATCCGGCTGAGGCAATCTCCAAGTCACGCCCAGCGGCGTCCCGGCCAAAAGCGCGACCTGCCGCGAACCGGCGAGCCTCGCGATGGCTTTTGCCCCCGCCAAGCCCGCGCTCAGGACGCCGTGCACGAAGCAAGACGTTTCCCGTGGGACGCTTTCGATAACCCGTTTGAGAAGGTCTTGATCGGCGTCCACACGATTGCCAGGTCGAACCACGACAACGCCGCTGGCGCCGGCCAGCGCCTGGCGGAGATCGGCACTGAGTTCGAGCTCAAAATCCTTGCGGCGCCTCGTCAGTTCCGCGTTCTCAGCACCGCCGGCAAGATGGACCACGACTCGGCAGTTCTCCAGGCGATGGATGGAGCCGTCCCGCGGATAGCCGATGAGGAATCGATCCAAAAGCTGCTGCGCCGGTGATGGGACGGCGAATTCTTCGAGGGCAAAGGCGATTTTTTGGAGTTGCTTCATATCACGCTCTCCAATACGTCGATGCGACGGGCGCTTGGTAAGCCACCTTCAGCTCCGGGGTCAATAGCGGCACTTGCCCGCGATAGAGTGACTCTACGGCAAACAGCGTCATTCCCGACGTCAGAAGCGTGCGTTCGGCTGGGTACGGAGCTGTTCTCTGAAGAACCATTTGCTCGATGTGATGGACAAGGGGATTGAAAAAGTCCGCCAGCGTCGTTTGCCGCGGAGGCATCGGCAAATGCATCTGGCACGAGATGATTTCACCCGTCGTCTTCACCAAGCCCGCGTAAGTGAAGTCGAGCACGAGCCCGTTCAACAGAAACATCGTCGTCCTCTGGCCATCCAGGTGTTCGATGAAATACGCGACCGCGTCGGGGCAACATTGGCGAATCCACTCCAGCGTCGGCCTCGAAACCGTGTAGCCCGGCGGAGCTTTGCAGGTGTGGCTGCGCGCCAAGGCGGCAAAGAGAAGTTGCTCCGTCGGCTCCCGCTTCGCGATTGTCTCCCACACTTTCGCTCCGCGCACGGCGTGCACGGATTTCACCCCGGTTTCCCCGCCTTCCCGCCGTTCCGACATGCATTGCGCCGTTTCTAGTCCGTGGAAGTCGTAAGAATCGATGCCGCCGTAGCAAACGCATACGCTCTCCGCCATCGGCGTCCCCAGCGGAATGTCGGTCGGCGGAATTCGCCACGTGACCGGAAGTGAAGAACCGGCAAGGAAGGCAAACCCCAGCCGCTTTGCATCTGCGACCATCTCCGCGCATTCCTTCCAATCGGTGGAAAGGTGCTTGTCGTTGAACACCGGGACCGCGCGGCCACTGGCTTCAAAAACTTGGATGACTTGCTTGAAGAATCGGTGCCGCGGATAGAGCGTCTGGCCTTTGTCGTTCCTTGGATAGCGTCCGTGCTCTGCAATAATCAGTACGCCGTCCACCGCCAATTTCGAGCTACCCGAGGTCAACGCCTCTGCGATCGTCGGATAAATCTTTACCCCGTGCCGGCGTTCGCGGTCGCGGCTGAGGTCGCCCTTCGGGAATTGATCAACATAGAGCGAAACCAAGTCCATGGCGGGACGATGGTGCTGTCCTTGCCAGCCGTAACCCTCCAAAAAGCGGTCGATGAAATGCTGGGCGTGAGAGTACCGGCGCACCTCGGTGGCCAGAATGGCGACTTTGTTGCGCGGGGTCGCTGAGGATTTTTCGGCAGCTTGGGCGGCGATGAACGCGGGGCCGAGCGCGCGCAAGCTTCCGGCCGTTGCGGCAGTTTTTGCGACAGCCGCAACGAACCGCCGTCGTGTCCAACGACTCGCATTCACGGGATTTTTCATAGACGAATTCACCATTCAATCCGATGAGCCGCGTGTCCGGTACTCCCAATGCCGCGCGGCCCGTTTCGCGACTTCCGCCATGTCCTGCCTCAACAAATATCCCTGATCGATGAGTTCCAAACTGGCCGCCGCGATCAAGCCGAGATACGCCTCGCGGCTGGCGTAACGCTCCTCAATGGAACGGCGGAAATCCTTTGCCGCGTCGCGTTCAGCGCGAGTGCGCGCGAACGGAAGGTAGGAACCGGCCATGCTCGAAATCTCGTGGGTCGGACCCGAATTCACGTTGAACAGATTCCAGCCCGTGTAAGTTGCCAAAGGCGCCGCCAACTCAGGCATCTTAATGCCGGCGGTTTCGTTCCCGTCCGCATCCACGGCCGGAACCATCATCGGAAAGGCCGATCCGACCTTGGGCGGTTCGATGCTGACAATGCCTTTTGTCCGGAATTCAGGACCGTAGTCCACGCGGTAGGCCTTGTGCAGCCGGGTGCTGAAGTTGACGTTGGGCAGGGCGGGGAAGTGGAGATGCTCCGGCGCAACGAGCGTGCCGTCGCTGATCCGAGGATAACGGCTCGGTGGCGGCTCGCTTCCTTCGCCGATCCAGCGGTTCATGGCCGTAAGCAGTGCGCGCATAGCCCAACGAAAGTCCATGGGATTACTGAGTTGCTGGCCAATGCCGCGCGTGGGAGGAAAACCCGCCGGGCCGTGCTGCGAGCCGGCAAAGAGGTAGATGCGCGTGTTCGGCGGGATCGGCGCGTCTTGTTTCCCATCGATGCTCGTATGGATC
Source organism: Verrucomicrobiota bacterium (assembly GCA_016209525.1). Classification (GTDB taxonomy): domain Bacteria; phylum Verrucomicrobiota; class Verrucomicrobiia; order Limisphaerales; family SIBE01; genus VHCZ01. Next base: position 1,492 of record JACQWK010000561.1, on the reverse strand, counting down.
AACGAAGCGGCGCGGCCCCAGTATTCGTAGGATGAATTAGAATAAAAGATTTTAGGGGTGAATTGGGGCGCCAGCCGATTGAGCAGGCCATCGGTCAAACCGGATTCCGGATCGGTTTGTGCCACATCCGTAAACGGAAAGATGTCGGTCGGATAAAGGAAGTTCATGAAAGGATGCGCGTCGCGGGAGGGTTGGGCGAACCGATGGTTGAAGCTGCCGCGCCCGCCGCCGGCCACATGACTGAGCATCCCGTCAAAAACTTTGCGGTCCTTTTCGTCCCGGTTGAAGCCGTAGTAAAGAAAGGTGCGCAGGAAGCGGCCGCTTTGCGAAATCCCAAACCCGACGGCTCGCCGGATCATTCCCGTCGGAATCGAGAGCGCCGCGTTGTCTTGATATTTCAGAGAGGAAATCAGATCGCGGATTGCCGCAGGACCCAGCCCGACCAGCGGCGGATTCTCCGAGACGTACACCACTTCGTAAATCCGTCCGGGTTCGAACCCGCCGTTCAAATGGACGTGCCCTGAGTCAGGCACGACAGCGCCGTTTTCAACGCGCGCGAATTGCCATTGCGAGCGCGGGATCACTTGCCGCGGCGCTTCCACAGCGTCACGCACGGTGAGCTGAGTCCCCGACGCGTCGGGATCGGCCACCGGGTAAGGGACATGATTGCGGTCCGCCAAAGAGTGAAAAAACTCCGGTTTGGTGGCCACGAAATCGCTTCGGACCAGTCCGCGGATTGGCCCATTGCTGCTGGCGGCAATCGGCGGGTAGAGCCTCATCAATTCATCCCGACGCGGCGGGTCGAATTGCCACCCCACCCAAAGCAGCGTGTAGCCTTCGCGCAGGAGGAACCCGTCGCCGAAATGCGCCTCGGTTTCCGGGTTGGGACTCCCGGCGGCCAAATTGAAAAAACCGAGCATTCCCTTTCCGCCGCGGTTGCTGACTTCATAGAGCACGGTGCCGTTGGCTCGAGCCATGTCCTTCGGTTTGATCAGAAAGAAATCAGAGGCGAACTCGACTTCGCCCTGCGCGTTCCGCGGCGCCAGATCGATATCCGTGATGATTCGGTTGGCGGCGTTCGCGGGCTCGACGGCGAAGTGCGCTTTGCCGGCAACTTTTTCGAAGCCACCCGCGAGACCGAAGGCGCGTCCGTTCAAGATTTCCTGTCGCGAAGTGATTTCTAAACGGACGACTCGCGCCGAAACTGGCGATGGATCAAAAAAGAGGAGTAAAGCCAGCATGGATAAAAGCGCCTTGGGAAAGGGGAGCATGGCGGCATTTAACGCGCCGTGAGAGACGCGGTCAACAGTGTTCCGGGTGCAGGCATCAATTCTCATTTTGACGACAGGCACGACCTGCGACCCGCTTGTAGTCCCGGCTTTAGCCGGTATTCTCGCGCTGGCCGGCTAAAGCCGGGACTACATCCGGGTCATAATGAGAATTGCTGGGGTGCAGGCACTGGTTGCAAGGGCTGCATCAAGCTCTTCATCCT
>JACQWK010000077.1 GCA_016209525.1 Verrucomicrobiota bacterium | reverse complement strand
CTCGAGGATGTCAAGACGGGCGAACAGACCCTGGCGATGATCGCGGCCTATCTTTACGACGAGACGATGGGCACGGCGAAGTCGGTGTACCGCGACTCGAAGGAGTTTTTCACCCTGACCTTTCCCGCCAGCGGCATCCGGGCGCTGGCGCGGGACGTGGCCTACCGCCTGGCGGGCAAGAGCGACAAGGCGGTGCGCCAACTGTCACTGACCTACGGCGGCGGCAAGACGCACACGCTGATCACGGAATACCACCTGCACAACGACCCGGCGAACCTGCCGGATGTGGCCGCCGTGGCGGAGTTCAAGGCGGAGATGGGCGGACTGGCGATCCCCAAGGCGCGAATCGTAGTACTGCCATTCGACAAGCTGGATGTGGAGAAGGGCATGGAGATGGTCTGCCCCGCCGGCACGAAACGCTGGTTGAAACAGCCGTGGAGCCTGCTGGCGTGGCAGATTGCCGGTGACGCCGGGCTGAAGCTGCTGCACGCCGACGGGAAGGCGGAAGAGCGGGAATCCGCCCCAGCGGAAAACCTGATGCGGGCGCTGCTGGAACTGGGGGTTCAGGAGGGTGGCGCACTGTTGGTGCTTCTGGATGAGGTCCTGATGTATGCCCACGAGAAGGTGCGGAAGGACCGGGGCTGGCTGGAGACGCTGAAGAATTTCTTCCAATACCTCACCCAGGCGGCGACCAAAACAGACCGCTGCTGCGTAGTGGCATCATTGCTGGCTTCGGATGTAGAGAAGAATGACCCTACCGGGCGGGAGATTGAGTCGGATCTCTCGAAGGTGTTCCAGCGCGAGGGGGAGCAGGAAATCCAGCCGGTGACGAAAGAGGAAGCAGCAGAAGTGTTGAAGCGGCGGCTGTTCGATTTGGAATCCATCAAGGACGTGGAAAAATTCCGTCCACAAGTCATCACCGCCCTCCAGGGCATCGGGAAACTGGACGAAGCGACCGCCAAGGACGGGAGCGGAGTCGAACAGAAATATCTTCTGAGCTTTCCGTTTCACCCAGAACTGACGGAAGTGTTTTACGCGAAGTGGTCGGGGATGCCCGGCTTCCAGCGGACGCGCGGCATCCTGCGCACGTTTGCACTGGCGCTGCGCGACGCAGCGGCCTCGGACCCGTCGCCGCTGATCGGGCCGAGCGTGTTTCTACCGAAAGCGAATGAAACAAAGATTCCCGAGGGGCTGCGGGAACTGGCGGAAGTGGCGCGAAAGGAGACCTACGAGGGGGCGCAGAGCAACTGGCCATTCATCCTGGACACGGAACTGGCGAAGGCGCGGCAGATCGAGCAAGACTTTGCCGCGCTGAAGGGGCGCGAAATCCAGCAAGCAGTGATTGCGGCGTTCGTGCATTCGCAGCCGATTGGGAAGACAGCGGACCTGAGCGAGTTGTTTGTGCTCATTGGCGCAACGAACCCGGACCGTATCACGCTGGAAAAGGCGCTACGACGGTGGGTGGACGTGTCGTGGTTCCTGGATGAATCGAACTTCCCGGGGGATGACAAGGTGCTGCCGAAGACATGGCGGCTGGGGTCGCGCCCGAATCTTCAGCAGATGCACGACGTGGCGTGCGCGGACCGGGTTAAGACTGAAACGGTGGAGTCCCTGCTGAACACCCTGATCGGGAAGGCGAAGGACTTGACCGCCGGGGCTTCGGCCGCCGGGGCAAAGGTCCACAACCTGCCGGTGAAACCGAGCGACATCGAAGACGATGGCGAGTTTCACTTTGCGGTGCTGGGGCCGAAATGCGCGTCCATGTCAGGGAATCCGAGCGCGGAAGCAAAGCGATACCTGGAAGAAACGACCGGGTCGGACCGGCCACGGGTGAACAAAAACGCGGTGGTGCTGGCGGTGCCGTCGCGGGATGGCTTGGACGCGGCGCGGGCGACGGTGCGGAGCTACCTGGGCTGGGAAGAAGTGCGCGAGATGTTGAAGGGGCAGGAATTGGATGAAGTGCGCCGCGTGCGGTTGCAGGGGAACACGGAAAAGTCGCGGGGCGACATCATGGAGGCGATCAAGAACGCCTATTGCGTGGTGGTGACGCAAAGCGCGGCGGGGGACATCCAGGCATTCAAGATTTCGCCAAGCGATGAGCCCTTGTTTGTGACCGTCAAGGGCGACTCGCGGTCGCGGATTGAAGACAACCCGGTGAGCGCGGACGCGCTGTTGCCGGGCGGGCCTTATGACCTGTGGCGACCCGGGGAAACGGCGCGGCGCATCAAGGACCTGGTGGGCGCGTTCGCACAGGTGCCGAAACTGCCGAAGATGCTGCGGCGGGGCGAGATTCTGGAAACGCTGGTCGAGGGGGCGCGGCAGGGGTTTTTCGTGCTGCGGCAGATGCGGCCGGACAAGTCATTCCGGACGATCTGGCGGCAGGATGTGTCGGCAGCGGACATTGAAAAGGACCCGACGTGGGAAGTGGTGTTGCCAGAGTCGGCGCAGCTCGAGGAAATCTCGGCGTCGCTGCTGACGCCGGAGGGGCTGCCGGAATTGTGGCCGGCGAGCAAGCAGATTGCAGTGTCAGACGCGGTGAACTACTTCGCCGGTAGCAAGTATGTAACGACCAAGCGGGTGGCAGCGGATGGCACGCTGTATGACGAGTCGGTGCCGATTCCCTCGGCCAAGACCGAAGCTGTGCAAGCCGGGGTGAAGGCGGCGGTGGAGGCCGGCAAGCTGTGGCTCGTGTCGGGAGTGGCGAGCATTTGCGGCGAGCCGATACCGACGGGGGTGCTGACGGACACGGCACTGCTGTTTCCGCCGCCGCAGCCGATTGACGTGAACCGGCTGACGCCGGAGCAACTGCCGGCGGCGTGGCAAGGGAACCAGACGACCGCGCTGGGGCTGGCGAACCAGTTGTCGGTGGCCGCCGGGAAGGCGCTGCCGTGGCCGGTGGTGCGGGATGCAATTGACGGGGCCATCCGGGCACGGCTGCTGGAGCGCACGGCGGATTCCGGCCCGTGGCCGTGCCCGCTGAGCGGGGCCGGAGCGGTGAAGCTGCAACGGCCGCAGAATGTACCGGTGCCGGTGATGCCGCCGCCAGTGGTGACGAAACCAGGAACGTTCACGGCTGAGGCGGAACTCAAGACGGACGAATTGATGGACCTGGGCGACTCGCTGGGCGAAGTGCTGAAAACGGCAGTGCCCAACACGCTCAAATTGAGCGTGCGGATTGAGTTGGGCGGGGAACCCAAGGCGAGCGAGGCGAAGCTGAAGGCCATCAACGCCATCCTGGCAAAGGTGAAGAAGGGGCTGGAATTGAAATAGCATGTAAGGATTTTGGAAAGCTCTTGAAGTCATCGAACAGCCTGATGGGTCCTCCCCAGGCTATTGGTGGCCCTGGCCAAAGCATACGGGCTTTCCCAGGACGATTTTCGACACGTTCTCGCGTCGTTCCCCGTCTTCGCCAAGAAGCACGCGGAGTTCTTCGCTTTCTTTACTGCCAAGCTGGATAGCGAGACTTGGCAAGCAGTTGCCGGGGGGGCTTTTCAATTCCTTCCTCTCGCGGAGTCTCAGCGGCGTCGCTACCGCCATGGTTTCGGCCGTTTTCTGCTGTGAGAAGTGGCGAACATCGGCGACCTGAATCTCATGCGTCGCTCAGCCTTGATCGATGGTCCTCTCGCAACCAAGCAAGAAAGCTTGTCGGCGTGATCATCTCGATGCCGAACGGTTTGCTCAAGTCGAGCAGATCGTCGTCACGCGTGACCAGGTATTTCGCGCGCGCGGCTAGCGCGCAGGCTAGAAAAGGATCATCCTTGGGGTCGCGGCTGCGTGGTTTGCCCAAAGGCACGGGTTCAATCCAGGCCGCCTTGAGGCGAAGCCACGCCAGCGATCCAGTGCAGTTGCAGGCAGGAAAGCGGGGTTGAAACTGGGCCGCAACGGCTCCGTATTCATCGAACACGTCGCGAGTCACCGCGATTCCATACTGACGCCGGGCCAGACCGGCCAGGCAGCGCCGGGCCGTGCTCCTGGGCCAGAATATTGCGCTGACGACGGTGTTCGTGTCGAGGACGACGGTGATCATGCCGTCTGCCGTGCGCCCTTTTCATCGCGGTGGCGGTTGATGGCGGCCTTAATGGCTTCGTGGTCTTCGGCTGTGGGTTCGCCTTGAGGAGCGCCGGGGTAGTCACCAAACAGCCGCTCGAATTGCTCAATCTCGCGCTGCTGCATCTGGCGGATCGCGTCGCGCACAACCTCATTCTCGTTTTGGTATCGGCCCGCCCGCACCTGTTCCTTGACGTATCGGCGCAGTTCTGCGGTGAGGTTGACGTTGAGGGCTTGCGTTTTCATCGTGATCGAGCATACCCGCCATAGCCATCTTTAGCAATCTTGGGCATAAGATAAGAGTCCAATTATTGCAATCAAACAGTTGCAATATTTATTTGCTTTTACTAAAAAGTGAGTTATGGTCTGCTCCGACAATGAACAAGACCTCACAGGAACAGTTTCAGCGGATCGTCGGGCAGAGGGTGAAGCTCGCCAGGGAAGACGCCAGTCTGAACCAGGATGAACTGGCCACCCAGTTGGGTTTCAATGACCGCCAAACGCTTTCCAACATCGAAGCGGGCAAGCGCAAGCTGTCTGCCGAGGAACTGCTCAAGCTGATGCAGGTGCTCGGTAAGAGCATGGATTATTTCACCGACAGTTTCCTCCTGATCGGCGAAGGCGCTTTCTCGTGGCGCGCGCGTGATGCCGCGCCGGCCATGCTCGATCAGTTCGAGGCGAAGGCTCGGAAGTGGGTGGCCACTTACCTGCGCCTTGGCGAAATCAGGAATGAACCGTTCAGTCCGTTGATTCAGCAATTGGGACTTACCGAACGGAGTGCGTTCGAGGAGGCGCGCCTGGCTGCGGAAGCATTGGCAGCAGAATGGAAGCTTGGGGAGATTCCGGCCCGGACACTGCTCGAAACCGTGGAAGAGCAACTGGGGATTCTGGTGCTTCAGGTGGACGCGCCGCCCGGTGTTTCAGGCGCTGCCTGCCAGCATCCTCAATTCAACACGATTCTGATCAACCGGAACGAGCCGGATGGACGCCGCAATTACGACTTCGCGCACGAGACGTTTCATGTGCTGACCTGGAGGACGATGCCGCCCCGCCACGTGGATGAGGTAGGGACGGTTCAAGGGAACAAAGCCAAGCGTGTCGAACAATTGGCTGACAACTTCGCGTCGGCTTTGCTGTTGCCGGAAGGGAGCTTGCAGCCGCGCTGGGAACGGCGTGGGGAAGACGAGATCCACACTTGGTTGAACACAACCGCCTCGGAGTTTCAGGTGACGGCAATCGCCCTGTACTGGCGCTTGCGGCATTTGGGCTGGCTAACCGCTGCAGCGTCGCTCGAGGTGGATCCGCAACGATTGACTTGGAGTGGACGTTCTCCGTCGGGGCAGACCCTGCCGAAGCTCTTTTCGCGCCGGTTTGTGGAACGATTGCGCCGGGCGTTGGAGCGCGGGAACCTTTCCGTGCGGCGCGTGGCCGGACTGCTCGATTGCACGATCGAAGACCTGGAGGACTTGTTCAAATCCTACGAGATGGAGGTGCCGTTCGACCTGTGACGACGCACCGCCATGATCGCCAAGGGAGACATTGTTTTGCTGGATACGAACGTGATCATCGAAGCGCATCGAGCGAATTGCTGGAGGGCCCTGGCGCAGTTCTTCCGGTTCGAGACCGTGGAGATGTGCTGTGTGGAGGTTGCCACGGGAGACCGGCGGCGGCTGGACTACGTGGCGGTGGACATCGCCGAGTTGAGGAAGCAGGTGGCCGTGCATGAGGTAAGCAAGAACGAATTGGCGCAGCTCGAGACAAATCTGTCGGCGCCATGGAGTATTGATCCGGGCGAAAAACATCTCCTGGCTCACGCCTTCGCCAGGCCGGGCGGCTGGTAGCTCAGCGCGGCTGACCGCGCGGTCGTCATCGCCGGGCATGAATTGGGCCTGCTCGACCGGTTCGTGTCGTTGGAGGCTTTGGCGCGATCCGTGGGGCCGGCCCCACCCGTGGTCGGTGTTGGTCAGCGAGCCGTACTCTGTGGGAATCAGCGAGCATGAGCGGACAGCCCAGTATTTCATGTTGGATCGACCCGAGGCGGTTCGGAGCGCATCGGTAAGCGGCTGCAAGTTCAATGCGCTGGTAAAGGACTCAGACCGAGGCGGACTTGGCGGTATCATGAGCCTTGTCGTGAAAAAGGCCCGAGTGCCTGATGTCCAGGCCGATGGATGGGTTCGGACACTGGTGGATTTGCTGCGGGAATACGACATCCTTGAGTCTCCCACCATTCTACCGGTCACAACCCGACGCGTCATCGGCGGTCGCGTGCCGCTCCAGATCGCTTCGCGGGTCATCCGGCTGGTAGCGGCCACGAACGGATTCAAATGTGCGAAGTGCCAAATCTGGCGTCCCTACCAGGGTCTGTCGTGCTATGCCACGAGCCGGTGTTCAGGCGGCGCAGATGACCTGGATCATCCGACAGCTTTGACGACCGAGCAGATCAAGGGCCTTCTCGAAGAAGTGAAGACCAAGGCAGATGACTTGGTCGCGGCCTCACTCACGACTTTCGGCAAGCACGACGAAGTGGATCAGCAGTTCTTCAGCGGAGTTGTTCACAGGATGCCCGAGGACGTTCAGCGCACGCTATCAAACTGGTTTGACCGGATTAAGCGGATTTTCGAGGAGTTTGAGTTTTATCGGTGCATCACCGCTGATCGGCAGGCAAAACAGAAGGCGGCATCTCGGGAGCGGGCCTATCGGGAACTGACTGTCGACAACCAAACCGCCTACACGCTCAACTACCTGTCGAATGACGGCCTCCTTCCGTCCTACCAGTTCCCAACTGACACCTTTTCCCTCGAACCGGGCGTCAACGACACACCCACGCTCCGGCGACCTGCTTGGGTTGCACTGTTCGAGTTCGCACCAGGGAATCTGGTCTATGCGAACGGCCACAAGCTCAAAAGCATTCGCGCCTATTTTGAGGGGCGCAACCGGGCCGCTGCTGCTGGTGTGGAGGCTGGCAACCTTGAAGCGTCCGGTCGTGTCCGCCCGTTCTGCTTCTGCGGCAAGTGCGGTTTCGCGAGCGAGGAGGTCGTGAACTCGTGTCCACATTGCGATGCGCCGAATCCCATGAAGCGCGACGTGGCGTTCATCGAGTCGTTTGAGGCCGAGCAGAACACCCAGATCACATCTGCCGAGGAGGCCCGGCAGCGGGTCTATTTCGAGCGCAAGGAGAATCTTGTTCGCGACGACGCCAGCAAGGCCATCATCCATCCATACCCGTTCACGCACCTGGAGTACCGCAAGCACAGCCGACTTTTGGTCAGCAACTGGGGCAAAAAGGCGGGCATGGATGGGGAAGGAGACATGTTCGAGTTGTGCCCGATTTGCGGCAAGCGCCACCCGGCGCACATGACAAGCCGGGAAGCCCAGCGGTGGGACGACGATCATGCCAAACGGTGCAATGGTCATCCCAGGGCCTACGTCCTCGGATACGAGTTCGCCGCCGACGCTCTGGTGCTCCCTGTGGCCAAGAAGTTGATTCCCGACGATGAGACGCAAGCCTTCTGCCGCACGCTCGGGACAGCCCTCGTCGGAGGTGCTGCCGAGTTGCTCGAACTGGAGGCAGACGAAATCGCCTTCTTCAGCCATCCCGAACCGGATGCAGGTGCGACCATTACCTTCTACGAAACCGTGCCTGGAGGGGCGGGCTACCTGACAACGCTCGCGTCGCGTTTGCCCGAGTGGGCGAAGGTGTCCGTGGATAGGTTGTTCGCTCACGAGTGCTCGGGCGCTTGTTACGGCTGCCTCAAGAGCTACCGGAATCAACCGTTCCACCATCTGCTCAACAAGAACCTGGTGAGGGACGCCCTGTTCCAGTTCTCGACGCATGAGCGCCTCGGCGATCCGTTCGAGGCAGCCGCAAACCAGGGTCTGAAGTTGTCGAACAAGTGGATCGAAGGCAATGTCCCCGCCCCCGCAGAAACGCCCACGAAAGACACCGCCATTGAGCGCAAGCTGTTCGAGGCAATCGCCAATGGCGGGAGGTTGCCTGTGCCGGTGAAGCAGCGCGAATTCCGGTCAGGCGATGTGCTCATCACCGTCGCCGACTTCGCTTACGAGGAGGAGAAGATCGCGATCTACTGCGATGGCTTTGCCTTCCACGGGACCGCCGAGAAGTTGGCTGCGGATGCGCAGAAGCGGAACCACCTTCAAAGCCAGGGCTGGATGGTTCTCACGTTTTGGGGCCAGACCATCTTGAGAAGTCCCGAGCGTTGTGAGGAGCAGATCTGGCGGGCTTTTCGGACACGCAACACTTCGTGATCCAACCGCTGCGGAAGCAGAGGGTTAATGATCGTTGTTATTCCAATTCGCTTTCGAAATGAGACGAATGCCCCTCACCCCATCCGATGGGGAGAGGGTGTCCGTAGGACGGGTGAGGGGTATTCAAGCAGAAGTTCCGCGTCCCATCCTGGCAGGGCCAAGACCTCGTGCTCTGCTTTTGCCTCCAGGGGAGCCCGCCCCGGTTTATTGCTGGATGAAGTAACTCAAATTCTCCAGTTCAATGGCGAGGTTCACGTCGTTCACAATCACCTCGTCGGGCACGTGGAGGACAATTGGGGAGAAGTTAAGAATCCCCGTGACGCCGCATTCGACGAGTGTGTTTGCGACTTCTTGCGCCGCTGAAGCCGGCACGGTCAAGATGGCCATTTTCACGCTCCGTTGTTGCAGGACTTCGGGCAGCTTCTCCATGGGATAGATCGGCTGCGGCACTTGCTTGTTGCGCTTGCGGAGATCGACGTCGAAAGCAGCCACGATTTCAAAGCCTTCCTGCTCGAAGCCGCGGTAAGAGAGGAGGGCAAGGCCAAGGTTGCCAACGCCCACGAGAATGACGGGTTGAAGGCTGGTTGTCCGCAGCAGATCGGAAATCATTTTGCTGAGCTGCTCAACATCGTAGCCGAGGCCGCGCGTGCCGAACTGCCCGAAGTATGCCAAGTCCTTCCGCAACTGCGTCGGCTTCACGCGGGCCGCCCGCGCCAGCGCTTCGCTCGATACGGTCTGGATGTTGTTTTCCTTGAGGCGGAGGAGACAGCGCAAATAAACCGACAAGCGATAGATCGCCTTGCGAGGAATTTCAGGTCGGCTGCTCTTTCTCAAACAGGGCGGAGCATACTCGAAACGACAGAACGCGGCAAGACTCGCAGAAGCAGACCTGTAGAATTAGTTTATCTCCAAAAGCCAACCGCCGGGCCGGAGACCGGCGCTCCGCCATAAATCCGAACGCAAAGATCGATCAAGGCCGCGGCTAGGGACCACACCGTCTATCCGGAGGCCGAACCGCCAGGATCAGCGACCCCTTCGCTGAGGTCATCGCGGTGTCGCATGTTCTTGGTCAGGCGCCAGCTCACCCAGCCGGCGACGAGCGTGGCCAGGCCGATCGCGCTTTCCATGGGACGGCGAAAGGCGCTGGCCGTGGTCATGGCGAGAACTCCCAAAACGAACAAACCTGGCACGATCGGCCATCCCGGCACGCGGATCTCAGCGCCTTCTCTAAGCTTCAACTTGATCAGTCCGATCACCGTCATCGCGGTGCTTAGACCCAGAGTGAATCCGAGGTAGGTGAGCAGACCGTCATACGATGAGGTCCAAAGAAACGCGAGCGCCAGCGCTGCTTGAACGGCGATCGCCGAGCGGGGCGGACCGCCGGTGGTTCCCAACCAGCGCGGGAGGTAGCCGTCGTTGGCCATCTTCGCGTACACCCGAGGCCCGGCCATCACCATCGCGGAAACGGAGCTGATGAGACCCAGGGCCACGACGGCTGAGACGGCTTCGCCGAGGGCCGGTCCGCCTATCGCTTGTCCCGCGATGCGCCCGATTTCCAATTTCCCGGCCAAAACTTCGAGCGGCGCCGAAAGCAGGAAGACGGCATTCAAGCTCAGATAAAGCAAGGCCACGATCCCGGTTCCGAGCAGCAAAGACGCGGGCAAATTGCGTTCAGGGTTCTCGACTTCGCCTCCGATGTAAACGGCCGCGTTCCAGCCCGAGTAACTGAACGACACCCAAACCAACGAAAGCCCGAACGCGGACGGTGAAAATGCTTTGGTGGCCGGCTGTGCGGACGGCGATAAAAGGAACGCGGCAAAGCAGACGAACAGCAGGATGAAAGAAACCTTCATGAGGACGGCCACGTTTTGGACGTTGGCGCCGCGCCGAACGTTGGCAGCGTGCAATGCAGCGAAAAGCAGCACGAGCACCGTCCCGCTCACTTGCGGCGAGCAGCCCCACAGCCAAGGCCGGGAATACTGCCCGAATGCAAATGCCGCCGCTGCCACCGGCGCCGAGAAGCCGACCAACAACGAAATCCACCCGGCGAGATAGCCGGCGGCCGGGTGCAGCGTTTTGGAGAGGAAGACATACTCGCCACCCGACTGAGGAATATGGCGCGCCAAAGCGCCGTAACAGAGTGCCCCGAGCGCGGCTTGAATCCCGCCCACCAACCAGACCGCCAACACGGTCCAACGCGACCCAAGATCGGCCAAGAGAAAGCCGCTGGTGGTGAAGACGCCGGTTCCAATCATGTTGGCGACGACCAGCGCTGTCGCGCTGATTAATCCGATTTGACGTTGGGGGAGCGTTCCATTCTTAGCGTTCATCGAGATTCCCATTCTTCCTTGCGTTCGGGCTGGGATAATTAATGAGTTCAGAAGTTGATAGACACTCCTCACGCGTCCTTCCTCCTTCGCCAAAGCTACGGCGGACAAGTCGGACACCCACTCCCCATCGAATGGGGAGAGGGATGGGGTGAGAGGCATTCTTCATCTTATTGACGAGACCGTTGGATGCACGACAGGTCGGCGTTAGTAGTCCCGGCTTTAGCCGGTTCGGGCCGCCTAAAGGCGGGACTACAAACCTTCCGCGTGTAGTCCATCCCACGGTCTCCTCTGTAACTT
>JACQWK010000577.1 GCA_016209525.1 Verrucomicrobiota bacterium | reverse complement strand
GCGTCCGTGGCCTCGCGTCGGGACCTGGCGGAAACTACGGCGCGGTGCAGGGCGACGTGCTCGCGCAACACTCCGGCGGACAGCTTGTGCTCTCGCCGCTGGACGAGAATTCCGATCAACCGATCAGCGCCAGCCTCAGCGTCTCCCCGACCAATGAATTTCGGGCCGTACTGGGTGAGTCTTTTGGCGTGTTCGCGCCGCCGGCCACCAACTCCGGCCTGACCCTGATCACCCGCGCGTTGGTCGCGGGCCAGGAGCGAGACCTGCCGTCCCTCCACTTCGACTACGCGGGCGCCGGCTGGAAACTCACGGCCAGGCGCGACAGAGCGCCGCTGCTCCTGGGCCGGGTCCAGGTCTGGAACAACGGCACGTTGCTGGCCGACCTCACCAACGCACCCAACGTCCAACTGTCCGCGCTGCCACCCGTCCATTGGCCGACTCTTGTCCGGACGACGGACGACGACATCTCCCACCGCTTCCCATGCCCGTCCGGCGTGGACGTGCTGGCCAATGGCGTGGCGTATGCGGGCACGGAACTTCGAGTCACGACCGACACTTACGGCGAGCCGGTGCAAGCGTTGACCGGTGAGCGCGTCGAGGCGGTGCGAGTCGAGGTGCTGGCGCTGCCTCCGTTGGAAGCGGGCCCCGCTCAATATCGCTTGGAGGTTCCGGAACTGGGGTCGAACGAGGTCACGATTCGTTGGAGCGGCATCGGTGGCGTCCTGGAAAGCACATCCAGCTTGAGCGGACCTTGGGTGCCCGTTCCCGGGAGTGAGAGCAGTGAAATCACCTTGCCGATCGAGAGAGCCCAAGCTCAGTTCTTCCGCGTGCGCAGCCAATAGGGCAGACCCGTTGAAAAGGCCCGGACGGAGGAATCGAAATCGTGACTATTTTGAAATTGTGCTGATTGAGCGATTCCAACTGGCTCTATTCACGTGGAAAGCGGCAATGGCGCGCCGAACAAGGTGATGAAATTTCACCTTCGCCCCGGTCCGCTGGCGAGGTGACTTGCCCCTCTTCGCCTTCCAACTGAATCACTGGTTGAGTTGTGTTGCCAAGGGAGCCTGCGACTGATTAGTCTTCCGCCGACAAGGAGGCGGGAGCAGTGGGCTGTGAACACGAAGGAGGAGGCTTTTATCGGCCTCGGCAACCGAAGCAGACGGCGTTGTGGGTGAGCCAGGAGATTTGCGCGGCGGCGCCGCACCGCCAATTTGTCTTTACCATACCCAAACGTCTGAGGATTTATTTCCGGTTCGACCGGCACTTGTTGGGCGAACTCTGCCGGACCGCCATTATTGATTTGCGATTTTAGATTTGCGATTTGCGATTAGCCATTGAGATGCGACGTAAGGGTTGGCCTCGGCAGGCCGCTCTTTCCTGTGCCACTCTCCGATCAGCGATTCCAGCCGGGCCAAACCCCCATTCCCCAAATCCAAAATAGCAAATCCAAAATCAAAGATTCCCCAAGCCGTTTCTCAAGCAGAGGGCTTCTTGATCAACCCGATGGGCAATCCACGAGAACCCCGGAGCCAATTCCCAAATCGGAAATCGCAGATCTAAAATCAAAAATGCTGGAGGACCTGGTGGTCGGCCCCAAGCGCAACTTTCAAGTGTTGGATCCACTGGACTTCCTGGCCGAGGTGGCCTGCCTGCCGGCAGGCAGGTCGAAAAGATTCTGCGCCATTGCGGAGTGTGGGAAGAGGCGCCGGCGCACGACCCGCCGCTGGTCCAAGAGCCCGTGGCCGTTTGAAGCCGTTTCAAGGAGACCAGAATTGGGGCGCTCGCATCGGATTTGGCAAACGTTGCGGATGGCTTGAGGCTCCCGCTCTGTCTGCGTGAGCCGAAAATTCCGCTCTATTCTCGTCCCCATCAGCTTCCCAGGGGATCGCCGGACAGGATTCACCCCTTGGGCGGCCTCCAAGGTCGCCCAAGGGGTGAATCCTCATCCCACACTTGATTCGAAGAGCTTTTTTCTTGTCTCAAAGCCCCCCGGGAAGGCTATGGTCGGGCTCGCCCGTGAAAAAGCAAATTCCTATCAGCAACGCGACTGAATCGTCGCATTGCACTGAAGCTTGCTTAGACTCTGCTAGAGATTTAACGTCGAAGGAATGAAACGCGTCGTAAATCTTGAGGAGACACCCGGCAAGGTGGTAGGAGATAGTGGTCGTGCGGTTCCGAATTACGACCGCCTCGTAGAAACGGGCCAGTCGGTCATGCCCAGGCTGCCTTTCCCAAAGGGCGTTTATCGCTTCCGCACGCACGAAGAGGCTGATGCATGGACGGAACGGCATATCCTCAAGGCAGCTCTGAAGCAAGCCCACGCCCGCCCAAAAGAAAAGCCAAAGAAACCGGAGGGTCTGCGACAGTGGTTGAAGCGAGTCTTCGGGGCGGGCGAGTGAGAAGCCGACCCCTTTTCGCTTGCTCCCGGCGCTCTGAACCGTATGCTACGCGCACCGTGAACAGGCGGACGCCTGGCGGTGGTTTAGTGCCGGGCACTGAATCTTCGAGTCGCAAACACAGCCTCCTCTCTGCACGCACTTCACCCCAACCTTCAACCTATGAAACCAAACCGAACACCCTGCAAGTGGAACCGCATGCAGGTCGCAAGCTTCCTTTTAATTTTTCATATCCACCTCGTTACGGCTCAAGATGCGCTGCGCCTGCCACCAGGCGTGGAGAAGATTACATCGGTGGAAGGCATCACCGAGTATGGCCTGCCCAACGGCCTGCGGATTCTACTGTTTCCCGACCTTTCCAAGCCGACGATCACTGTGAACATCACTTACAAAGTGGGCTCGCGTCAGGAAGGCTACGGAGAGAAAGGGATGGCCCACCTGCTGGAGCACATGGTGTTCAAGGGCACGCCCCGGCACTCAAACATTTCGCAGGAACTGACCGAACACGGTTCCAGCGCCAACGGCACGACGTGGTTCGATCGAACCAACTACTATGAGACCTTCGATGCCACAGAACAGAATCTGCGCTGGGCCCTGGATCTGGAAGCCGACCGCATGGTCAATTCGTTTATCGCACGGAAAGATTTGGAAAGCGAGTTCACGGTCGTGCGCAATGAATACGAGGCAGGTGAAAACTTCCCTCAGAGGGTGCTTCATAAGCGGATGCTCGCGACCGTGTTCCAATGGCACAATTATGGCCGCGATACGATCGGTGAGAAGTCGGACATCGAAGGCGCGCCCATCGAGCGGCTGCAGGCGTTCTATCGAACGCACTATCAGCCGGACAACGCCGTGTTAGTGGTGGCCGGCAAGATCGACGAGCGGAAGACGTTGGAGTTGGTTTACGAGTATTTTGCCAAGATTCCCAAGCCCAGCCGGCAACTGATTCCGACCTACACCAAGGAACCCACGCAAGATGGCGAGCGCCAGATTACTCTGCGCCGGACGGGCGATGTGCAATTGTGTTCCTGCATGTATCGAACCGTCGCCGGTTCTCATCTCGACTATGCGGCTTTGTCCGTGTTGGGCGACCTGCTCACGGATGCGCCTTCGGGACGGCTCTATAAAGCGCTCGTGGAAACGAAAATGGCTGCGCGCGTGTCCGGCGGCGCGTCGGGCTTCGCAGAAGGCGGTTTGTTGGAACTGGTCGCACAGGTGCGGTTGGAACAATCCGTGGACGCCGCCAAAACCGTGATGCTGGCTGTTTTGGACGGCTTGAAAAGCAGTCCCCCGACCCTCGAAGAGGTGGACAAAGCCAAAACCAGGCTGCTCAAAAGCTTTGAACTCCTGCTGCGCCAGTCCGAATGGGTCGGCTTGGAGCTGAGCGAGTACATCGCGATGGGCGATTGGCGCCTCGCCTTTCTCTATCGCGACAATGTAGAGAAAGTCACTCCGGAAGAGGTCTCGCGCGTAGCTCGCCATTACCTGAAGCAGTCCAATCGCACGCTTGGCCTTTTCATACCGGAATCCCGCGCGGATCGCGCGGCAGTCCCGGATGCACCCGACCTCGCCATGCTGTTGAAGGATTACAAGGGCAAGGCGTCTCTTTCTCAGGGCGAAGATTTCGATCCGACGCCAGAAAACCTTGAGCGACGAGTCGTTCGCGGCAACCTGCCCAATGGAATGCGATACGCGCTGCTCCCGAAGAAGACCCGCGGCCACGGCATCCAGGGAATGCTAACCCTCCGGGTCGGCACGCTGGAAAGCCTGAAAGGCAAGTCCATAATTCCTGCCGCCGTGGGCACGATGCTCCCCCGAGGTACGCTCACGAAAAGCCGCCAGCAGATCCAGGACACGTTAGATAAGTGGAAAGCCCGGATCAATGTGAACGGCGCCGGGAATGTTGCCATCGAGACCGACCGCGAACGCGTCGCGGACGTGATCCGGCTGGCTCGTGAAATCCTGCGCGAGCCCTCTTTCCCTGCGGATGAGTTCGACAAACTGAAGCAGGAACGCCTCGCTTTTATCGAGCAACAGAAGTCCCAGCCCAACGCCCTGGCGAATCGGCTTTTCCGGGACATCTCCAGACCTCCCTATCCCAAGGATGATCCGCGCTTTGCGATGACGTTCGAGGAGCAGGCCGCAGCGATTCAAGCCCTCACGCTCGAACAGGTGAAGGATTTCTACAAACAATTCTACGGCGCCAGCTACGCGACCGCGGCTTTGGTGGGCGATTTCGATCCCAAGGAAATTGAGAAGCTACTGGCTGAATCGTTCGGGGATTGGCGGAATCCGTCGGAATTTGCGCGCATCCGCGCGGATTACGAGCCCGTGCCAGCCCGTGCCGAGTCCATCAACACTCCGGACAAGGCGAACGCTGTTTACATAGCGGGCTATGGCGTCGCCATGCGAGACGATGATCCGGACTACCTCGCGGTCACCCTCGGCGGCGAAATGCTCGGCGGCGGTTTCCTGAGTTCACGTCTTGGCATTCGTATCCGGCAGAAAGACGGATTGAGTTACGGTGTGGGCGGTAACTTCTCCGCCGACCCGCAGGACAAGAACGGCAGCTTTCGGTTCTTCATGATCTACAACCCACAAAACCTCGCCAAACTCGAAATCGCTTTCCGCGAAGAAATCGAGCGAGCCGCCAAAGATGGGTTCATTGCTCAAGAACTCGAAACAGCCAGGACCGGTTGGCTCAACTCCCGCAAGGTGGAGCGCTCCGACGACACTTCTCTGGCCCGGGTGCTCAACAATTACTTGTTCATCGGCCGTGATTTCAGTTGGGACGCGAAACAGGAAGAAACCGCGCGGCGGCTTTCATTGGAACAAGTCAACGCCGCCATGAAAAAATACCTGGGCTACTCCAGAATGATTACGGTGCGCGCCGGGGATTTTCAGAAATCTCAGAAATCGTCACAGCCGTGAAGAGCGGATAGCCGGCGGAGAAGAATGCGTCGTGAATCTCGGGTGCACGCCGGGCAAAGTCATCGGACCTTCTTTAGCACGGCCGATTGGGCATCGGAAGCGTGCCAGGTGTGCTCATGGACGCTCCAGAAATTCCGGGAGGTAACCTTGCGGTTGGACCGGATTGGGTGGCCGTGACGATTCGGGTTGCGTTTCTCGTTTTCGCAACGCGAGGTAGGAGCCGCTCATCATCCGATCTTCCTTCCCGTCCCCGGCTTCCACGATGATCGCGGACTCGGGGACCAGGTTCTTCGTCTTCGCGTTGATGCTGTAGCAGCGCATCTGGCAAAGGCCGCAGCCGACGCATTTATCCGGCTGAACTTTCGGCGCGAGAAATCCGGTGCCAGCGACGGGTTTGCCGGAGTTATCCGCTTTCGTATGGACGCGGATGAATTCGATGGCGTCGTAGCCGGCGGCGGCACATTCATCGACGCACAGTTGACACGCTTCCCTTCCGGCCCAGGGCAAGCAGGTCTCCTCGTTCACGACGGCCAGGGCCATGCGCGCTACTTTCTTTTCTTCGAGCGGCAGCGCGCGGATGGCGCCGGCGGGGCACGCTTGGCCGCAGGCATTGCAACTGGGTTCGCACCCTGCCCAATCGGCGGCGACATACGGTGTCCAAAGGCCTTCCAGCCCTTGCTGAAAGACCAGTGGTTGCAGCACGCTGTTGGGACAAACTTTGAAGCACTCCCCGCAACGAATGCACAACTCCAGGAATTCTTTTTCCGGAACGCTGCCCGGCGGACGCACCGGACGACGACGGGTCGGATCGTCCAGACGCGCGCCAAAGGTTTTTGTCGCCACTGCTGAACCGACTCCGCCAGCCAGACCCATCAGCAAACCCAAACCACCGGCTGCGAAGCTGCGGCGGCCGATAGGTGCTTCGGCCAAGGTCTGCAACCAACGCAATCTTTCCGGCGCCACAGCCCAGTCTTGAACTCCGTTCCCCTCACCCCGGCCCTCTCCCCAGGGGAGAGGGGGGATGGATCGCAACGTCTGCGCGAGCCGAGCGCGCCAGGTTCGTCGAGGGGCGAGATGCGTCGTTCCCTCGCCCTGGTAAATGACACCATCTCCTTCGGCCTCAGCAACTGCAATGCGCCCGCGTGGCTCTGGAGCCAGTCGATCGGCGCCGTGCTGGGGCAGCCGTGGCTTGTCCAAAGCGGCTGCGGAGTCATCTTCCAGTTCAACCTTCAGAACATGCCCCTTGGCGGCGTCAATTTGCTGCCTCACATGAACAACTCCTCCCGCCTGGATATGCTCGTTCAGAATGACACGACCGTGGACTTTGCCAGGTTGCGCATCCGCCGCTGTCCGCCGCTTATTCT
>JACQWK010000559.1 GCA_016209525.1 Verrucomicrobiota bacterium | reverse complement strand
AGTCCGCCGGTGAAAAAGCAAATTCCTGCCGAAAACTCGCCGAGGCGAGGCCTTGCTTGATTTGCTTACGCATCGCGCTGCCGTCTCCAAGCCGCGGAGACCTCCGACATTTTAATGAGTTCAGAAGTTACCACACACCCCTCACCCGGCCTTCGGCCACCCTCTCCCCATCCGACGGGGAGAGGGCTGGGGTGAGGGGCCTTTTCCACGACAACTAAATTATGAACTGATCAATAATCGGTCGGAGGTCTCCGCGGTTCGGAGACGGCAGCGCAATGCGCAGACGTATCAAGCAAGGCCTCGCCTCGGCGAGTTTTCGGCAGGAATTTGCTTTTTCACCGGCGAATCCGACGGTAGCGGTCCGAGGGGACTACAACAAGAAAAAAGCGCTTCAGTCCAAATCCACGAAGAAGAGCCTCGCTTGGTCTAGTTTGAATCGAAGACAAATGGGAGCGCCCTTGGGCACACCGAGTTCGTCGCGGCCCTTCCACGTGACGCCGGCTCGATACGGGACTCCGATAGTTGTTCTCCGAGAAAGGGGGCATCCAGTAAGAGCGGCAGGTGGGGCAATTCTCGCCACCAAAGCCCGGCAAAACCGAGCGCGCGAATCACGCGCTCGGCAATTTGGCGGCGGCGTAAAGAGGTGACGGTTCCGCAATTGCGCGTCAGTTGTTGCTTCGGGACCGCAAAAACCAAATCGCACTTGCAGAACGTCGCCCAGTCCAATCCGTCTGCTCATCACTCAAACGGAGTCAGAAGCCTGTCATCCATGAAAGGTTGGAAAACGTGTCAGTTCCTTGCTTATTCAATCTGCATCCTCCGGCTATACGCCCGCCGCCACGACGTTCCCGGAGCCGGCAAACCACTGCCCGTTTACCCGATGTCGAATCAGGCGTCGGCGGAACGCCACATGCCGAAATCGCGTCCAATGCACCAGAGGCGACCACACGGCGTGAACGAGCCGATGCTTGACGAGCAGATGCCAAAAACGATTCGACCGTTTGTAGAGGAAGGACATGGCCAAGTACGGAAGCACCGCCGAGCGTTGCTCGGGCCGCCGGCGCCAGATGCTGGCCACTGAAAACAGGCGCCGGTAAAGCCAGTCATATCCCAGTTGCAGTTCTTCCGGGCTCATGTGCTTCGGCCGAAATACGACGTGGGCCGTATCGTATTTTTCCCAGTCGCGATGGAGGAGGCGGTTTTCGCGCTCCATCTGTCGAAAGAGCGGAGTGCCTGGATACGGGGTCAGAATGTGAAACGTCGCGCATTCGAGCCGGTTGGTCTCGACCCATTGGGCCAAGCGCGCGAACGCATCCGTCCGATCCTCATCGAATCCCAGAACGAAGCTGCCGTTGACCTGGATTCCATTCTCGTGAAACAGCCGGATGCGGCGTGCGTAATCCTCCGTGCGCGGCGTGCGTTTGCGTGATGCTGCCAGGTTGTCGTCCGAAAGTGACTCGAAGCCGACAAACACGCCGGTGCAGCCGGCCAGCGCCATGTCCCGCACCAACCACGGATCGTCGGTGACGTCCAGCGTCACGGCGGCACTCCAGATTCGGCGCAGCGGCCGCAACTGCTGGCACAGGGCGCGCAGATAGTCCGGTTTCGATCCCAGGTTGTTGTCGATGAACACCGCGTAGGGCTCGCCGCTCCGCTCGAACTGGTCCCGAATATCTCCCGGTTCGCGCACCCGGTACGGCATGCGCAGACCCTCCGTAGCCAAGTAACAAAAGCCGCAGCGATTGTGGCAACCGCGCGTGGCGATCAGGCTGGCCGTGGTGAGGAAACTTTCCTTCGGCAAAAGCTCCCGCCTCGGGGCTGGATCCTCATTGTAGTCGTTATCGTACATTGCGGCGTAGCGCGGTTTCACTGCCCCTCGCTCGAGGTCGCCCAAGACCACGGGCCACGCTTGCACGCCATCACCCATCACGATGGCATCCGCGTGCGCACCGGCTTCGTCCGGACAGGACAGCACGTGCAATCCACCCAGGACCACTGTGCATCCACGCGCGCGGAACCATCGGGCAAGCGCATAAGCCCGCTTGGCAAAGGTCAGGTGCACAGTGATCCCGACAACCTGCGGAAGCGGTTCGACTGGGGCAAAGCCCTGCAAGAGGTTCTCGTCCCAGTAACGCACGCGCCAGTGCTTTGGAGTTGCGGCGGCGATGGAGGTCAGAGCCAGCGTCGGCGTCAGAACGTGTTTGCCGAAGCTCGCATGCGGGTCCTTCGGGTAAAAAGGATTCAAGAGAAGCGCGTAATGGCGTTCGACCGTCGCCGACGCGCCGGACGGGAAGCTGGGCGCATTGGCCATTTCACTTGGATACCAAAGCGGCTTTCTCGGTAAATAGAACGGATCGTCGGGAACGGAGTTCAGCCACGAGGCGAGGAAAGTGTTCATGAGATCAAAGGTCATGCCCTTGGAGCCGCTTTATCCCAGTAACTTTGTAATACAAAGTATATGACTAGAACCATTCAGACGTGTTCAAGATTTTTGGATTTTAGTCCGCGTTTGACGATCCTGAAGCAGACGTTTCTTCGCCAGAATGCACTTGATAATTCTGGTCGGATTGAGCGATTTGACGCCGAGACAGCATCGCTTCCTGGGCTTTGGACATGCGCTCTTAGTTTAGACTCTGTTTACTTTGCATTGCAGAGTGAATTTGTCAATGGCTTTTATTCTACCCTCAGCAATTCTCATTTTGATGACAGGCACGACCTGCGACCCGCTTGTAGTCCCGGCTTTAGCCGGTTTTCTCGCGCTGGCCGGCTAAAGCCGGGACTACATACGGGTCATAATGAGAATTGCTGTTCTACCCTACGAGGCGAGGAATTCTGTGTTGCGCCGCGGGTTTCGTTGGTGCCTCCGAAGGTGATGACAAGACTTAGGCAACGATTCATACTCGCCCCCGGCGATGAAAGCTTTGAAATCTTCCGCGCGGCCGCTCTTCTTGGGCATCGACTCCGGTGCCACCCGTTCCGTGGCGATTTTGGCCGATGACACTGGTCACGCGCTGAAGCGAGTCGAAGCGGGACCCGCCAACATCAAGCTTTTGACGAACCATCAACTGGCGCTGCATTTGCGTGCTTTGGCGAACGAATTTGCAGCCCCGTCGGCCATTGGCATCGGCATGGCCGGAGTGAGAAAAGCCGAAGACGAGCGGCGCATCCTCCAAGCCGCCTCCAAAGTTTGGCCCCACGCGCCTTGTGCGGTGGCGCACGATCTCGAAATCGCCCTGCGCGCTGCCGATCGATCAGGCGAAGAGGAGACGACTCGCATCGTCGTGCTCAGCGGGACCGGCTCCGGCTGTTACGGACGCAACCCCGCCGGCCAAACCGCGAAGGTTGGCGGCTGGGGGCATCTGCTCGGCGACAAAGGGAGCGGTTACGAAATCGGCCTGCGCGGGCTCAAGGCCGTCGTTTATTATTTCGACCGCGACGGTCACTGGCCGGCTCTCGGACAACGAATTCTCCGCGCGACTCAGCTTAACGAACCCGAAGAACTCATCGGCTGGGCTCAAGGTGCCGACAAAAGAGAAATCGCCGCGCTGGCTCTCGAGGTTTTTGAGGCCTGGCACAATGGGGACAAGATCGCGCGCGATATCCTCGACGGCGCTGCGCACAGTCTGGCCAAGGATGCTGCGGCTTGCGCGAAACGGCTGGCCCGTTCCGGCACGCCCGTCGAATTCGTCCTGACCGGGAGCGTCCTTCTCAAGCAACAGCGCTTCGCCGCCGCCGTCCGGCGCCAGATCCGTGGAAGATGGCCAAAGGCCACCGTTACTCCGTTGAAAGTGGAGAGTGTCTGGGGCGCGATTCAACTCGCCCGACGGCGCTGGGCAGCGCTGAACGATGTGGGGCAGGCTTCCGGCCTGCCGGTTCTCGGGGCATCCTTGCCCCAGGTTTCGAGCGGCAGCATACCCCCCGTGCCGGCAGACGCCTTCTCTGCCCCAGCCATTCCGACAGGCTCTGAAGCCAATCCGCCGCCGCATCCAATTTCATCGCCGGCCAAAGCGCCGCTGCCCAACAGACCAGCGTCTTCCATCTTCGCCACGCTTCCGCCCACCGAGCAGCGCAATCCAAGATCGACGAACCTGAGCAAGCTCTCGCTTCGGGCGGCCATCGGTTTGATGCTGGATGAGGAAGCGAAGGTGCCGAGCGCAATCCTGCAGGAGCGAAGAAAAATCGAACAAGCGATCCGATGGATCGTTCGCGCCTTCAGGAAACAGGGGCGCTTGTTGTATGTCGGCGCGGGCACAAGCGGCAGGCTTGGAGTTCTGGATGCCACCGAGTGTCCACCGACGTTCCGTGCTCTCCCAGACCAAGTCCAAGGCATCATCGCGGGTGGCCAACGGGCCCTCTGGACCAGCGTCGAAGGCGCCGAAGATGATGTGGGCGCCGGAGAGCGCGCCCTTCGGTTCCGCCAGGTTGGCCGGAAGGATGTGGTCGTGGGAATCGCTGCGAGCGGACGCACACCTTTCGTCTGGGGTGCCTTGGCCGAGGCAAAGCGCCGTGGAGCCACCACGGTTTTCCTCTGCTTCAATCCTGGTTTGAAAATCCCGCGAGCTCAAAAGCCGGATCTGGTCATTGTTCCGCCGATTGGCTCGGAAGTGCTAACCGGCTCGACCCGGCTGAAGGCCGGCACTGCCACGAAGCTCGTGCTCAACCTGCTCACGACGCTTTCGATGGTTCGCTTGGGCAAGGTCGTCAGCAACTTGATGGTGGACCTCAATCCGGCCAACACCAAACTTCGTGATCGAGCGGTGCGCATCGTCCAGGAGCTAACCGGCGCGGATTATTCTTCGGCCACGGCCGCGCTCGAAAAGTCCGGTTGGGTGGTGAAAACTGCCTGTGCGAAACTCGGACGGGAGTTTGGCGATCGCCGATTCGCCTCAATTCGCGTGATTCACTGATTCAATCGAGACCCCTCGTTAAACGGTCCTGCTACAGTCCGGATCCCAGATAAAAAACTTTACTCCGCAAAACCGAGAGGGCCACGAAGTGCGACAGCAGGCTCGACAGAATGCCGATGATCGAACCGACGATGTACATCCCGAACCCTTTTGTTTGTTCGGGCCGCAACACCAGCGCAACGCCATGGTAAAGGACCGACGTGGAGAGCAGCGCCCCTATCGCCCAGCACGCCCACGTGTTCATCGCCGGCACCGCATCCAGCAGCCGCGCCAAGAGGATTGGACTGAAGCCGTACGCCATCAGGCTGAAGCATTGCTGGTAGCTGGAATCGACTTGAAAACTGTGGGTGACCCATTGCAGAAATTTTCCTCCCGCCAGGATGCTCCCGAGGAGAAGGATCATTTGGGTGATGGCATAACGGATAGCGGCTTCGGGGCGCACGGGCACCGCGAACTCGAATCCGCTCCGCTTCTCGCCCCAGCGAGCCAACGAAAAAGCCTCCACCGATACCACCACCAGAAGCAGTGGCAGGAGATAGACCGCCAGAATCCAGACGGCTCGCCGCCGGGCCAGGGAAATCCTCTCCCAGGTCCGGAACGGAGCAAAAATCAGTTGGAAAGCCGTAAACATGAGAGCGGGAGTTTACGGTTCAACTTCACAATAACAACCTAAAACCACGCCGCGAAATCCCTCGCCTCAGTCGTGCCGAGTGCAGCGCAGATTTTCAATCTGCCGTATCGCCGAGTTGCACTCGGCCAGGCGCTCGATACGACGGGAACGCCTGCAATTCCAAGGCGTCCGCAGAATACAATTCTGCGATACGGCAGAGTGCAACTCTGCGCTACGGGGCGAAGAATTCCATACTGCGCCGAACCTCTCGCCAGTTTGGCGCCCGGCGGCGGCCTGCCATCGAGTTGGGTTGCGGCTTTGCTGCGCTATGCACTCCGCGGCTCAGCTTCCGTTTCCAGGTTCAGAGCCTCGCTTCAACCCGCGTGCCACCAAATTCGATCCGCGTGCGCTTTGGAATTCCGCCTCGCAGTTCGACCTCGAACACACGCACGCCGCCTGCCCAGCGTCGCATCTGCTCCCCAGGTTCAACGGTCAGCCGCCGCGCTACGTCGTCCCAGCGACAGCGAATCCAAATTGTCTTCGGATCGGAGCCGTCGCGGTAACCGAGACTCTCGCCGTCATCATCGTAAAGCGTAAATGCGCCGTCCGAGCCTGGATAAACTCTGAGCGTCGTCGGTTCGGCGACCGGCTGAGAGGTGTGTTGGCGCACGGGATCGAGCGGAATGATGGCGCCGGCGCGCGCGTAAAGTGGCAGTGTGGCCAGATCGACGGGACGCTCGATCCAGCGCGGGCCGATGTGCCTTTCGCCGGTCCACCAGTCATACCAGGTTCCAGCCGTCAAATAGAGGCGCCGGACTTTTGCGCCTTTCTCAACGACCGGAGCGAGGAGCAAGTCGCGGCCCCAAAGGTATTCGTTCCCCAGCTTCACGGCTTCCGCGTCGTCCGGATAATGCAACCAGAGCGCCCGCATCATGGGCAAACCGGTGTCGCAGGCCTCACGCGCCAGTGTGTAGTTGTAAGGGAGCAGGCGGTAGCGAAGTTCCAGATACTTTCGGCAGATCGGCTCCACCTCGGCGTTGTGCAGTTCCGATGGGTCCGGGTGCAATCGGCGAGGATGCTCGATTGGACCGAATTCCCCGGTGTTCCAGCCCCACGGCAGACGCAGCGTCCAGGTGCGTCCATGCGAACGGAAGGAAGGGCAGAAGGCTGAGAATTGGAACCAGCGCGTGTAGAGTTCGCCGGTGAGTTCTTTGGTCGGATAGAAGCCCCCCGTGTCGGAACCCCAAAACGGAGTCAAGCTCACGGAATGGTTGAGCCCGATCGAGACGTGTGCCGCCAGCGTTTCCCATTTGCCGTCGATGTCCCCCGACCAAATCCAGCCGCCGTAGCGCTGGGACCCGGCGTAGCCGGTGCGATGCAAGCTCCAGGGTCGAACCGTCGGGCGATCCTGCAACGGCCCCTCGTAGTAGCATCGATGCCGCGTCAGCCGCGCTTCCAGCGGTAGCTCGTCCCCGTCGTCCGGCCACCAGCCATCCACGCCCAGGGCAAAGATTTCGCGGTGACGCGACCAGTAGTTGCGGATGTGGACCGGCGTAGCCGCCGAGGTAACGAGGCGGACGGATGATGCGCTGTCCGCGTCCGCCTCCTCACGTTGGCGGTCACCGTCCGGAAACGTGAATTCGCCGAATAAATTCCTCGGCGCGCGATTGACGTGCAGCACAACTTTGAAGTTCAGGGCGTGCAGCGCTTTGAGGTTTTCCGGGACGAAAGCGTTCGGATTGAACTCCAGCGAACCGTGGCCGCGGTTCCAGCCGTTCGTGCAGTAGCCTGTGCCGAGATAAATCACCGCGTCGCATGGAAGTTGTTTCTCACGGAACATGCGCGCGATCTGGAGCGGCTCCTCCGGCCCCGCAAGCGTGCGATGCGATTGGAAATAGCCGAACGCCCATTTCGGCGGCATCACGGGCCGGCCCGTCAAAAGGCAATACTCGGTCAGCGCGTCCGCGGGCTCTTGGACGTCGATCACAAACAAATCCAATGCAGGACTCCCTTGGGCTTCCGGTTTCGGAACAAAGCGTCCCCTGCGGCCGCGCAAGTCGAACTGGCCTTCCGGGCTGTGTGCGAAAATAGCCCAACCCTCCGTGCCGATGAGAAACGGCGAGGGCACGACTGATCCCAGCACCGGCCGATTCCATCCGCCCCAACTCGGTTCCATCGGATAGAGCGCGCCGCGGCGGTCGAACTGCTGCGCGCCTTCGCCCAAACCGAGGAGCGGGGCCTCGATCCGAAACGCAACGCCGGCGTTTGTGGACAACGCGTCCTCGAAGACGAGTTCCTGCACGGGCTTTCCGTCTGTCCGGCGCACCGACACGGCGAGGGGCTTTGGTTTGAGTGTGACCCAAAATTGGCCAACTCGAAGTTCCTTCTCGCCGGAGAGATCACGCACACGCAACTTCTCAACCGTAGGGAATGCGACGAGGACGGCGGATGGCTTTACCGGTTTCGGTAGTCCTTGTTCATTGAGCGGTGACAACGCCAGACGCAGCGTGCGTGTGCTGACCTCGCTGACGGCGAGCTCCACCGGAGCACCGCGCCAGCGAAGGCGCGTATCCGCGGCCTCTGCCGCGTCAACGTGGAACTGGGTCAAGAGGAGCGTGGCCGGGACCAAAGCCAGGCCACGCGCAATCGAATGCAAGCTCATGGCCGCTTAGCTCTGAGGTTGATTCAAATAATCGATGCGAAACGCCTTGTTCGTCACGAAGACGACCGTGACATCTCCTTCCGGGCTGGCGCCGTGCTCCATGACCTCGCCCTCCGGAAACCAAACAAAACTTCCCGGTCCGAAGGTTCCTCTGTGGGTCACGAGTTTTCCTTCCAGCACGTACATCCCGTGGCCACACGGATGAGTGTGCTGCGGATTGATCACTCCCGCCGGATAGCGAACCAGCCGGATCAGAACTCCAGTCTCCGGATCGTTGAAAAGCTCCTTGCGGAAGAGCGCCCGGCCAATCCGCTCGTTGAAACGCTCTTCCCACGGCAGGGAATTCGCATCGATGGCCATGAATTCATTCTTGCTCATAAAGACCTATTCAGACCGGCTTCGGTCGCGTCCAACTACGCAATGGCGCCCTTGAATCCCTGCTGACGCAGAGCTTCATACAAGACTAAAGCCACGCAATTCGAAAGATTCAAGGACCGAGCTTTTGAGTTGAACATGGGGACGCGCACCCAGGCCTCGCGGTGCTGGGCGAGCAAGGCTTTCGGCACTCCGGCTGTTTCGCGGCCGAAAATCAAATAATCGCATTCCCCATAGTTCACTTCGGCGTAGTGACGCGGCCCGTTGGATTCGACGAACCAGAAACGCGCTGCCGGCGAGACGTGCCGACGAAAGTCGGCCCAATTCGGCCAGCGGGTCCATTCGACTTGTTTCCAATAATCCATCCCCGCCCGTTTGAGCTGCCGGTCGTCCAGTTTGAAGCCGAAAGGTTCGACCAGGTGAAGGTGGGTTCTTGTTGCCGCACAGAGCCGGGCCACGTTCCCCGTGTTCGGCGGGATTTCAGGCTCGATCAGGACGACGTTCATCGCGAGGTTGACCTTCGTCCATAAAGGACTTTCCACAGCACCAGCCCATGCGCGGGAGCCGTCATCCCGCCGGCGCGCCGGTCCTTCCTGGCGAGCATCTGTTTGATGTCATTCGGCGAGAATTTCCCTTGGCCCACTTGGACCAAGGTGCCGACAAAGCCGCGGCACATCTTGTAGAGGAAGCCGTCTCCTTCGATGGTGAATGTCAGAAGCGGCCCCGCCCTTCTGATGTCGCAACGCGTGACGGTTCGGACGGCGGATTCCATCTTGTACAGTTTGCAATTTCGAGTGCCGGCGAACGACGTGAAATCATGCTTCCCGAGCAAGAGCCGCGCGGCGGCGCGCATGGCCCCCAGATTGAGCGGTTGATGGACCAGCCACGCCTGGTGCCTCAGCAGCGGATTCATCGCGCAATGATTCCATACGAAGTAACGATACTGCTTGCCGGCGGCGTCGAATCGCGCATGAAAATCGGACCGGCACCGAGCGGCGGCCAGAACCCGGATGTCTTCGGGCAAATGGGCATTGAGCGCCAATGGGAGCTTCGCCACGGGCATTTTGAATTCGGAATCCGGAATCTCCACATGGGCGACCATTCCGAGCGCATGCACTCCCGTGTCCGTCCTGCTGGAACTGTGGACTTGCCGCGCGTCGGCAAAGATCTTTTGCAGGGCCTCTTCAACCCGCTGCTGCACGCCGAGGCCGGTTTTCTGCACCTGCCAGCCGGCGTAGTTGGTCCCGTCGTAGGCAATGGTTAGCTTGAACCTCACAAATTCCTCAGGGCCTCAAGATTGAACTAATTCGCCCCACCCGGCCATCCGCGTTGGCCAAGCCAGCGGTGGGCAGGCCGGCAATCCTCTCCCCTCATCCGATCAGGGGAATGGGAAATGAGCGGCGCGTTCTATTACTGAGTTCAGAACTTGATAGACACCCCTCACCCGTCCTCCGGACACCCTCTCCCCATCGGATGGGGAGAGGGATGGGGTGAGGGGCATTCTTCATGTCCACTTGCTTATGAACTAATTGATTTGTCGGATTGCTTCGCGTGCAACTTCAAGGCGCGGCGGTGCTGTCCAGGTAACTCTGCAACAAGATCGCCGCCGCGGTCTTGTCCACTTTCTCTCGGCGTTCCTGGCCGCGAACTTGGGCCTCCGTTAGCAATCGATTGGCCTGAACCGACGTAAGCCGCTCATCCCAAGTCTGGATCGGAATCGTGATGGCCTGTTTCAGAACCGCCACGAACTCCTGAACCTTCAACGCCGCCGGCCCATAACTCCCGTTCATGTTCCGGGGCATGCCAACGACGATCAAGTCCACCTGTTTTTCGCGCAGGATTTCTTTCAGCCGCGCGAGAAAGGAGGCGAACGGCTCGGCAGGAATGAACTCCATCGGGTGGGCCATCATTCTCAGCTCATCGCTAATCGCGAGGCCGATCCGCTTCGTTCCGTGATCCAGGGCCAGAACCCGCATAAGGCTCGACTCTCCGGCAGTTTCTTCGGAGGGTCAAGATTCCGGTTACTCCTTGCCTTCAACTGGGCGCGCTCTACACTCCGCCCCCGCAATGGTCGATCTGAATGCACTCAACCCTCAACAACGGTTGGCGGTCGAAACGATTCGCGGTCCGGTCCTCATCCTCGCGGGGGCAGGCACCGGCAAAACCCGCGTCATCACCTTTCGAATTGCGCATTTGATCGGCCAGGGCGTGGCGCCAGGAAACATCCTCGGCGTGACCTTCACCAACAAAGCCGCGCGCGAAATGCAGGAGCGCGTCGCCAAGCTCGTCCCGCGTACGGCCAGGTCCAAAGCGGAGTCGCTGGCCGCCGAGTCCGCTTCACGCTTCACGCTTCACGCTTCACGTTTCACGCATTCCGCTTCATCCCCTGATCGCCCGACGATCTGCACCTTCCATTCGTTCTGCGTGCGCGTCTTGCGGCAGCACATCGATCGCCTCGGCTACAAGCGTAATTTCGTCATCTATGACGAGCCGGAGCAACTCGGAGCGATCAAGAAGGTCTTGAGCCAGATTTCGGAGAAAGGCGAAAAAGTTGATCCGGCGGCAGCCTTGAGCGTGCTCAGCCGCCTTCGAAACGGCGCGCTCGACGCCACCCTGGCCGCCGATTCTGAGGACGCCGACAAGGCTAGGCTGATCCGAGCTCGTTACGAATCCGCCTTGCGCGCCTGTAACGCCGTCGATTTCGACGATCTCATCCTCCTGACGCTCCGGTTGTTCTCGGAGCACGCGGAGGTCTTGGCAGAATGCCGGACCAGGTATCGCTACGTGATGGTGGATGAGTATCAAGACACGAACGCGGCCCAGTTCAAACTCGTCCACGCTCTGACTCAAGGCCACCGGAATCTGTGCGTGGTGGGTGATGACGACCAAAGCATCTATGGCTGGCGCGGCGCAGAAATCGGGAATCTCCTCGACCTGGAGAAATACTTCCCCGAGGTGCGCGTCATCAAACTCGAACAGAATTACCGCTCGACCAACGTCATCCTCAACGCGGCCAATGCCTTGATCAAACACAATGTCCGCCGCCGCAGCAAACAGCTCTGGTCTGTGAATGGCCAGGGGACGAAAATCTCGCTGCACACCTTCCAGAACGACGACGAAGAAGCGCGGGGCGTGGTGGAACAGATTGAATACGCCCGCCGGATCCGACGAATCCCGTGGTCGAGCCAGGCCGTGTTGTTCCGAACCAACCTCCAATCGCGCCCTCTGGAAACAGCGCTTCGGCAGGCCAATGTTCGCTACCACTTGATCGGCGGCCAAAGTTATTTCGACCGCCGCGAGGTCAAGGATTTTCTCGCTTACCTCAAGCTCCTCCTGAATCCGCACGATGACATCAGTCTTTTGCGGGTCGCCAACGTGCCGCCACGAGGTCTAAGCGGAGCGACCATGGAGCAATTGTTGGCGGCCAGCCAGGAGCACAGGACCTCGGTGTTTGGCGCGATGACGAATCCTGCCCTGCAAACGGGCCTGGCTCCCAGAACCCGCGAGAATGTTGCCAAGTTCGTGGAATGGATTGAGCGCACTCGCTCGCCCTTGGCCGCACCCACGGCTCTGTCGCTGGAAAAATGGGCCGATCGATTCTTGAGCGACCTCGGTTATTTCGAGGAACTCCGGCGTTCCGAGAAGGATCCTGAAGCCGGGGAGAACCGGGTTCGCAATCTTCAGGATTTGCTGGCCTCGCTCGACGGCGTGGCGGCGACAAATGTTGCGCCCATGCAGCGGCTTGGATCATTTCTGGAAGAGATCACCCTCGACACCGAGCGCGAAGAGAAAGAACCGGAAGGCGAGGCGGTCACGATGATCACGATGCACAGTTGCAAGGGGCTCGAGTTTCCCCACGTTTACATCGTCGGCCTGGAGGACGGACTTCTGCCCCACACTCGGTCCAAAACCGATGGCAGTTTGGACGAGGAACGCCGGCTCTTTTATGTCGCGATCACCCGAGCGATGCTGAGCTTGACGATCACCCACTGTTTGGGACGAAGGAAATACGGCGAGGAAGTTCCCTGTCATCCCTCGCCGTTCTTGAGGGAATTGCCGGAGGACTTGGTGGAACGGGCCGAGGAGCGCGGCCAGCAGTCGGTCACGGTGGAATCAGGCCGAGAGAGGTTTGCGAATCTGCGAGCGTCGTTGGACTGAGGCGAGGGATTTCGGATTTGCCAACAGGTCTGCCGCCGCTTAGCCTCCGGGCCAGACATCATGCCAGAAGAAACCGTCTGGAAAGGCAATCCGTCCCAGATCACGAACCTGGGACTTTATCTCCTCTGCCTGCTCACGTGCTGGCTCATCGTGCCAATCTTCATCGCCCTCTGGAAATGGATAGAAACCAAATGCTTCGTTTACGAGCTGACGAGTGAACGCCTAAAGATTACGCGCGGAGTGTTTTCGAAGCGGACCGATGTGCTGGAACTTTATCGCGTCAAGGATCTCGTGGTAGAGCGACCCTTCTTCTTGCGCCTTTTCTCGCGCGGGAACGTGGTCCTGGACACGTCCGACAAGTCATCTCCGAGGGTCGTGATCCAAGCGGTGCCTAAGCCGCAAGCCCTCAGCGACACCATTCGCAATCAAGTGGAGGTCCAGAGGCAAGCCAAACACGTGCGGGAAGTGGACTTTGAATGAGTCCTTGTCAAAGGTTGAGGGCTGAGGGTTGGCCCATTTCACATTCCTACGGGGGCAGGAGGATGATCGAAGGACATGAAGGAGTTCATTGGCACGCAGACACCCCTCACCCAGCCTTCGGCCACCCTCTCCCCATGATGGGGTACGTGTTAAGCGTGCGTAGCGAAGGCGTCCGCGCCTGCGGGTTTTGGCGCCGTCTCGGCGCCGCTTTCGTTCAGAATGGCAGCGAGACGCTGCCGAAACTCGCAGCCGGGACGGCCGCGCTACCAGAGGCTAAACACGTACTGATGGGGAGAGGGCTGCCAGAGCGGCATGTTTCACGTCGGCTTGCTCTCAACCACGCAGCAGACGAATGCTTGCGGCGGATTCAGGAGCCTCGATCTGGTTGCACTCGTTGCAGGCTTTTTGGACCGCCGCCAGACGCCGCTTCCAAGCCCAACACGACGCGGAATCCGATCAAGCTTGAAACATTGGAAGGCATCGCTGACTCCAAGCGGCAGGCGGATCGCAGGATGTACCACGGGCAGTAAAACGCGCCGCTGCGCACGACCCGCCGCTCTTGGCCATCGCGAATCTCCCCGCCTGGATAGGCTTCGTACCGGTCTAAACACCACTCAAACACATTCCCGTGCATGTCATAGAGCCCCCAATCGTTGGGAAGCTTTTCACCCACCGGATGCGGAGAAGGGCCGCCGTTTTCCGCCCACCAAGCGTATTGGCTCAGTGTCGCATGGTCCTCGCCGAAACTGTAGGCACTGTTCGATCCGGCGCGGCAAGCGTACTCCCACTCCGCCTCGGTCGGCAGCCGATACACGCACCCTCCGGGCATATGCCCGGCTGCGCGTTCCCGTGCCGTAAGCCGAGCGCAGTACTCAACGGCATCGTGCCAGCTCACCATCTCGACCGGCCGGTCCGGCCCTTCGTCGGCGTGGCTCGGATTCTCTCCCATGAGCGTCAGATATTCGCCCTGAGTAACTTCGTATTTGCCCATCCAGAAACCGGAGGCGAAATTCACCCAGTGCTGCGGGCCTTCCGCATCGTCGCGTCCCCATTCGGAGTCCGGACTTCCCATGACAAAACTGCCGGGCGGTATCCAAACCCAGGGCGAATGCATCGCGGAGCGCATCTGTCTGATCAATAGGATGTAATCACTTTTTGCGGGACAAACGGTCCGGAACTTTTTAGGCTCGCGGGATGAGCGAAAAGTTTCGATTGCCAAATGGCGAGGAACAGGCGCTGTT
>JACQWK010000567.1 GCA_016209525.1 Verrucomicrobiota bacterium | reverse complement strand
TCGTTCGACTCGCGCCCCTCTCCCCTGGGGAGAGGGCCGGAGTGAGGGGGAAGGAACTGTAGCCTGCCTTGCGGTCTCCTCATTAATCGCCGATGCGACACCACTTGTCCGGCGCAAGGCCATCCGTTCTTCTTCATTGCCTGACTCGAGTCTCAATACAACCACTTCACGATTTCGCCGAGAGGGTGCAGCATCACGCCTTGCCGGCGATACGCCCAGCACATGTAACTCACGCTGACGAAAAACGACGCCGGGAGACGGTTCGCAGCGCAGATCTTGACGCCAAGGAGCGTGGTCTTTCCGCCGAAGCCCATCGGACCAATGCCCAGTCGATTGGCCGTCTGCAGGATGTCCTGTTCAAGTCCGCCCAGATCGGGATTCGGATTCCGATCATCCAAGGGCCGGAGAAACTGTTGCTTGGAGAATTCATAACCGGTGGCTCGATCCCCTCCGATGCAGACGCCGAGAATGCCCGGACCGCAGCCTTTGCCCTGAGCTTGGAGCACGGCGTCCAGAATCACCTTGCGGCAGCCCTTCAAATCGCGATCCGCCTTCAGCCTTTCATTCGGCAACGAGTATTGAGCCCCCACGTTCTCGCACCCTCCGCCTTTCAGAATCAATCGGACGTTGATGTCGGCGGAACGATGCTGATGAAAATGAATGGCGGGAGAACCCGGTCCCACGTTGGTTCCATCGTTGATCCCCGTGAGCGAATCGACAGAATTCTGACGCAGGTACCCTTTCTTCGTCGCCTCCCGAACCGCCGCCCGCGCCGTGTCTTCAAAGGCGATTTGGTCGAACCCCAACGGACAACCGACGTAAAAGAGGATGCTCCCGGTATCTTGGCAAATGGGCTGCGACTTTTGCTTCGCCAGCTCGATATTGCGTTCGATGATTTTCAGCGCGGACTCGGCGATGGTTCCCTTTTTTTCCTGTTCCAGAGCGTCGAGGATCGCTCTTTGGACGTCATCTGGAATCTCAGCGGAAGCGCGCCGGATCAACTCAACCAGCGAAGCGTGAAGGGCATTCATACCGCTGGCACCGTAAGGTCTGTTCGGTGAGGTGTCAACGCGCTGCTTTTTGCGGCGCCGCAAGTTACTCGCGTCGGCACGCTGGCCGCCGCACCCGCAGCGCAGATTTTCAATCTGCCGTATCGCAGGCTTGCAGCCTGCACCGGCTCGACAATTCCGAGCCACTCGATTCGTCCGACACCGTGCCGAGTGCAACTCGGCGATACAGCAGATTGAAAATCTGCGCTACGCCCGGCACGACTGAGGTCTGCAACACTTCACTTTTCCGTAGCCACACGCCGCCAAATCGCCTAAACGTGTCCTCCGAAATGAGTGAGCAGAAGACACGTGCGTTATCGAAGTGGCCGTTTATTGCGGGCGATCTGAGCCTGCTGGCGCTTTCCGGCTTCATCGTCTATTCGAGCGCATGGCCTTTGGGGCTTTGGCAGATTGGCTTTTGCCTGGCGGCCGTCGCTTTGGGAGCGTGGATCTGCATTCTCCCCTTCCTCAGAGAGCACCAAGCTTCAGTGCAGATGGCGGAAGCCGATGTTTTGGCCGGCGCGGTCGCGCAGCTCCAAAACATCGAACAAGTCAAAACCCAGATCGCGAATACGACGGCGCAATGGCAGTTTATTCAGGACGAGTCAAAACAAACCGTAAACGCGGCCAAAGAACTCGCCGAGCGAATGAAAAGCGAGGTCCGCGAATTCCATGCGGTCCTCGAAAAAGTGAATGAGACCGAAAAAGCGCACCTCCGGCTCGAAGTGGAAAAACTGCGCCGCGCGGAGGGCGACTGGCTGCAAGTCGTGGTCAGGATTCTCGATCACATTTATGCCTTGAACCACGCGGCCGCCCGTTCGGGCCAGCCCGGCCTGATTTCTCAACTTGGCCAGTTCCAGCTTGCCTGTCGTGACGCAGCCCGGCGCGTTGGCCTGGTTCCCTTCGCACCCGCGCGGCACGATGCCTTCAACCCCAAAATGCATCAACTGGCCGATGACAAGATCCAGGCTCGCCCGGACGCGCAAATCACCGAAACTCTGGCCACCGGCTACAGTTTCCAAGGACATCTAATCCGCAAGGCTGTGGTCAGTCTGAGACCGGAGACTCAGCCCGAATTGCCGCTCACGAGCTCGAGCGCCGAAGACGCGTCGCAGGAGCCGGCCTCGCCGCCTGAACCGCAAACCGCGACCGCGGAGGAGTTGGCGCAGCCGGCGGAGGCTGTAGGATCGTAACTATATCCTCACAGCGACCGTCTCCCTGAGCTTGAGGAAGTGTAGCCAAGCTTTCGAGACTGGCCGGCCGTGAATCCGTGCCAACGCCTCGGCATAGAGCTCCAATTGCGGCTGATACTGCTTCACTTTTCCCTCAACGTCGGCCGCAGTCACAGCGTCCGTCTTGAAATCCACAAGCCAGATTTCTCCCGGCTGGATCACCGCTAAATCCACCACTCCTTGCACGACGACGAACTCGTCGTCGCCCAAACCGCGCGCCGCGGGCAGGTCAAGCCTCCTCAGGGATGCCGGCGAGAATCTTGCGGTGAACGGCAACTCGCGCCGCACCCAGGAACGATCCATGTCTCGGATTTGACGTCCGAGCTCCGATTCCCAGAATGCGGCCAAACCGTCGAGGTCAAGCGCTGCTCGCTGACTGTTTGAGAGCAAGCCTCTTCGCACTAAACGCTCTGCCTCCAATCGGAAGGAATTTCCGGCAGGCTGCGTGCTCAAATCAAAATGCTCCAGAAATGTGTGATGCGCTGTACCAACGTCGGCCGCGGTCAGGATGCCGTCCGGCTTTGCCGGGATCAGGAACTCGTGATCCCGTACGAACGGCGCGGTTTGAGCTTCGTCCTCTTCATCCGTCCGCCGCCGCCTTAGTTCGGATACGGTCGTCTTGGCCCGAACCATGGTCTCGGCGGGGAATGGATATTGCCAAGCAAGGCGGTGGCACAGCTTCTGCCGCGCCGATGGATCGAATGCTTCCACGGATGCTTCTGCGCGCGTCTGAGAGTGGGACTGATCGAGGGGCGCCGCCAGCCTGGGATCGGATTGTGAATAGAGCGTCCAACGAAGCAAGGCGCACCGCCCCTCCTGTTCGTTGGTCCAGTCGCTTTCACGCGTCACGAGCGGGAGCCAGAGCCGCATCCAATCCAGGCAACTGCGTGCCGAAAGAATTTCGTGGCTGCTGATCACCGGGCTTAAATCGGAGTGTGCGCTTGACCTTCGCCTTGATTCTGCGACGTCCGATGAGGAGGGCGGCGAGCCGGAGACTGATCTGCCAGAGGCAGCTTTGCTCTGTTCTGCACTTTCCGTTAGGCAACCCACCCCTGCCCCCCTCTCAGGAGGGGAACTTTCATCGACGGCAGGATGCGCGGCTCCCCTCCCTGGGAGGGGTTCGGGGGTGGGTTCTTGGGCCGAATACGCCGCCGACGACCATGTTCTATCCTCAGCCGGCGAGGCGGCCGTGAGAATCAGCGTATCTCTCGCGCGCGTCGCGGCCACATAGAAGAGCCGGAGTTCCTCGCCCAGGAGTTCACGGCGCTGCCGCTGGTTGGCCAGCCAGTGCGGCAAGCTGGGGTAGCGCTGCGCGCCGTCCGGCGGGGCAACTTTGGGACAAAGGCCGTACCGCTCATCCAGCAGAATGTCCTCGCACAGATCCCGAAAATTGAACCGCCCTCCCAAGCCTGCCAGCACGACCACTGGGAACTCCAGCCCTTTGCTTTTGTGAATGCTCAAAAGCCTCACGGCGCTTTGGCTTTCCGACGAAGCAGGCTCGAAGTCCGTTTCCAATTCTTCTTGGGCTTCGACGAATCGCAGAAAGCGAAACAGTCCCTGGCGCTGATACGGGTCGAATTGGCGAGCCAGACCCAAGAGCCGGCGCACATTCGCCGCGCGCTGCTCCCCGCGGGGCTCCGCCCAGAGCAGGCTTTCATAGTGAGTCTCGGCCAGCACACTCTCCAGGCAATCGGAGAGCGACGTTTGGCGAAACCATGCGCGCCAGCGTTCGAATTGGCTCAGGAACACATCCACTTTGGCCCAAGCGGACGCCTCCTCGGGCCGTCCGCCGCGCGCTCCGGACGCTTCTCGGTGAAACCGCTTCACGGCCAGCCAGCAGCTCGTCTCGCGATTGTGCGCGCGAACCTCGCCTAACTCGTTCACGGACATCCCGACCAGCGGCGAGCGCAATACGGCAAGAAGCGGAATGTCCTGGAACGGGTTGTCGATCAATCTTAGGAGACAAAGCAGATCGCTGATCTCGGTGCTTTGAAAGAAACCGCCGCGCGCGGCTTCCAGCGGGACCCCGAGGCGATGGAACTCCATCGCGAACGCCTCCGCCCGTCCGGAGGGCGACCGGAGCAGTACGACCATGTCGCGCCACTGGACCGGACGGAACTTCTGTTCCGCCTTGTCCCAAATTTCGTGTCCTTGGCGATGCAACTCGAGCAAGCGAAGCGCGACGAGTCTGGCTTCGCGCTCGATCGCCGGGAGATCGCCGAGGTTCTCAGCCTGCTTCGCGTCGTCGTCTCCGTCGTCCCCTTCCAATTCCTCCTCGCCGCCTTTGGCAATCCAGTGGAACTCGACCCGCGGGCTGGGGGGGCTGCCGCGAGACAGAGGCTCTCGTTCAGTGGCGGCACCGAACTCAAGCGGTTCGTAGCGCACGCCCCCAACATCCTCCCGCATCAAAGCGCCGAAGAGCGAATTGACAAAATCCAAGATGGTCTCGCGGCTGCGGAAATTGTCCGCCAAGAAAATCCGCCGGCCTGAACCGAGTCGGCTGCCCCAGGCTACTTCGTAACGTCGAAAGATTGCGGGATTCGCCAGGCGAAAGCGGTAGATGCTTTGTTTGACGTCGCCCACGAGGAATCGGTTTGCTCCGTCGGGTTCACGACTGAGCGCCGTGAGGATCGCGTCCTGCGCGCCGTTGATGTCCTGATACTCGTCCACAAAGACGTATTCAAGTCGCTGCCGCCACTCGTGTGCCAGATTGGTCGGATGGCCGGTGTCCGGATCGCGCAAAAGGCGGAGGGCGAGCTGTTCCAGATCCGAGAAATCAACGCCGCCCAACGCGCGTTTTGACTGGCTGAATGCGGTCGAAAATTCTTGGGTCAATTCGAGCAAAGCGACCATAGGGTGCCGGACCATGTGCCAGTCCTCCTGCAACGGATCACCATTCGCGTCAGGCGCGAGTGAATCCAGAAATTCGGCTTCGGCGAAGAAACGCTTGAGCCGGCTGCGAACGGTGGTCTTGGTGCCACGCGGCCAGTTTTCCGTGCGCTCATCCGCGGCCTGGATGGCTCGGATGGCCGCCGCCGCCTCCGCCACCATGTCAGAGCCTGCCTGAGAAGGTGGGGCAGGCTTCCCGTCGGCCGGTTGAGACGGCATCCCAGCGTCAGAACGATGGGGCATAGACGCCTCGTCAACCGGCCAACGAGCGGTCTGTTCGTCCTTTTCGGCCACGCGCAAAGTCTCGCGCACGCGATCCAGCGCCTGAAGACAAAGCTCAACGGCGGGAGTGCCAACGAATGGCTCAAGCCCGGGGCGCCACCACCTCCGCCAGGTCCAGAAACCTTCGGCGAACCATGCGCGCCATGCCTGCGCATCCGCATTGCGATAGAGGGAAAGCTGCTCGTTCAGCCAGCGCCGCGGATCAGGCAGGGACTGCGTGTAACGGTGCAACTTCAGGACCAGTTCGCGGATGCGCTCGTCCGCCCCACGGCCTTGAACGCGGACCAGCGACTGGACGGCGTCGGATGACTCAGTCTGCCCGGCGTACTGTCGCTCGAAGATGGTGTCGAGCGCTTGACGGATCAACGGCTGCGTTTGCGGCTCGTCCAAAACCACCACGTCGGGATCGATTTGGAGGTCGTAGAAATGCTCGCGCACGAGGTGCAGGCAGAAACCGTGAAGGGTTGAAATGTGCGCCGCCTCCAGCAGAGACAATTGCTCCCCATAATGATCCTCGAGGCTCTCGGTTGGCAGCATCTCTTTCGAGTGGCGTGAACCATTTGGCGTTCCGGCATTCCCTTCCCCCTCACCCTGGCCCTCTCCC
Source organism: Verrucomicrobiota bacterium (assembly GCA_016209525.1). GTDB lineage: Bacteria > Verrucomicrobiota > Verrucomicrobiia > Limisphaerales > SIBE01 > VHCZ01. The sequence continues at coordinate 3,222 of JACQWK010000567.1, read as the reverse complement.
TCAGGGAGAGGGGAAGGAACGGCCTGCGTATCGGCCAACCGGGCAGACTCGACCTGCCCGCCAGCGGGAGATAATTCTCCCTCTCCCTTGGGGAGAGGGCCGGGGTGAGGGGGAACGCGGAGTGACTCATTCGATGGGATTTTCGACGAGCCAGCGAGTGCCTGCCCGTGGCAAGCTTTCACTTCGTGGCGCAAGGCTTCGCGAATTCGGTATCGCATCTCCGCGGCGGCCGCGTCGGTGAAAGTCACCATCAGTATCTTTTCGAGCGACTCTCCCTCTCTGATCAACGCCAGGCAGCGCGCCACCAAGGTACTGGTTTTTCCGGTGCCCGCGCCGGCGACGACAATCACGTTGCCGCGGGCATTCACGGCCTCGCGCTGAGAGTTGGTCAATCGGTTCATGAAATCTGCGCCACGAGAGGGCGATGGATCCGGGACATCATCAGGCTCTTTGTCCCTTGGGAGGAGGCCGCAACACGCGATAAGGTTGGGACCAGGGATCAAACCGGCAAACCGGCCGATACGCGCAGAAGTCGCAGGCTGTTTCTTGTTTCCATCGGTAGGGTGCGACCTCGACTTGTCCGGAGTAAATCCCGCAGCCATGCCGGCGAAGGAGCGCTTTGACCTTGGCGACCAAGACTTGAAATTCGTCCGTGGGAAGCGCCTCGTTGCCCCGCCGGCTGAAGCTCCCGTCGCGGTTCTTGGCATACTTGAACTGGTCGCCTTTCGGCTGGCCGCGATTGTCGAACCTGGCCAGTTGGCCGCGGTCGAAGCGGCCCCGGTGTTGATAACCGGCGTGACGCGCGATCTCACGCTCTTGGCGCTCTTGGCGGCGTGTCCTGGCCGAACTTCCGCTTCCTTTGAGGCCGACGTAAAACACTCCGGCCGGGAGCAATCGCTCCGCTTGCAGCTCGGTTTCCAAACCTTCCAGTTCTGAGAGCGCGCCGGCGTAGGCCAGGAGTTGCAGCTCCAGACCGTGATCGACCAGCACCGGATCGAGCTCGCGAGCGCTGGACTTATAGTCGATCACGACCGCCAGCGCTTCTGCGGAGCCCTCGATCCGGCACAGGTCCACTCGGTCAATCCGTCCACGCAAGAGCAAGGCATGAGTTCCGTCCAAGGCAATCCGCCAGGCCGGTAGAACACTCTCTTTCAGACCGAAACTCACTTCGACGGCCTGCGGATCAAATTGGTACTGGACCGCCCAACGCGCGAGCGTTTCCATGAGTTGTTCCAAGCCTTCGATCAGCAATCTCCCCGCAAAGCGGCGGGCCTGGTTGGCCAGGAACAGGCCTTCCCGGAACGCTGGAAGCAGCTCTTCTCCAATCTGGCGGGCCAGCCGGCGCGCTTCCGCCGGGCTCACCTCACGCCAGCGCTTCCCATCGGCTTGCACTCTGCGATGAAACTCCCGCAACACTTCGTGCTGGAAACTGCCCTTCTCGCGGTGATCCACCTCGAACTCGATTCGTTCTTCGGCGCGCAGTCCACGCGCGGCAAAGAATTTGAACGGGCACGCCGCGAAATCCTCCAGCGCGCTCACGGACGTGAGAATGTTCCGCCCATAGATTCGTTCGGCCAGATCGGCCGATAGCCTCGAGAGGGCGAACGCTTCGCGGACTTGGCGCCGCCTTTCCAGCACTGGTTTGAGCTGAGGAACCGCTTCGAGCAGGGCGTGTTCTAAAGGTAGGGCAGACATCTTGCCTGCCTCCGAGTCCGTTACGAACTCACCCGAAGGAGGCAGACTGGAAGCCTGCCCCACATCGGCGAACCGGCGTTTCAACCCGGATTCAAGCTTCAGGAGCGGCACGATCAATTCGCTCGGATGCTCGGCTGTCCGCCAGTCCGAGGCTCCTTCAAATCTTTCCGATGCGAGACCGGGGAAGAGGCTGTGAAGATGGTCGAGGAACGGGGAGGGGTTGAGATCCCGGCCTTGGGCATCTCGTCGCGCGAAAGTGAGGAGAAGAGTTCTCCGCGCACGCGTGCAAGCGATGTAGCCGTAAAATCGTTCGATGCCGATTTGCTGGCGGCGATCCGGTCCCAGGGCCGCGCCCAGAGCAGCCAGAGTATCCCGATCCGATTGGCTGAGCAGGACAGGAGGCGCGGGAGGCGCCGGGAAGATGCCTTCGTTCATTCCCAAAACCGCCGCAAATTGAAGATCGGGGTTGCGCGACCGATCGATGACGCCGACCAACACTTGATCCAGCGCGGGTGGCACGACACCAACGGTCAGCCTGCTCAGACCGGCTTCGACAACGGGGAGCCAATCGGTCAGAGGGAGCGGCTCATCCCGGAATGCCAGTTCGAGATCTCGCAGGAAATCATGCATCTGCGTCCAGACGGTTTGGTGGATGGGCGAGAGTCGAGGGGCGAAGGGCGAGGGGTCTGAACCTTTGCGCGTCCAATCCTCGAGCTTCTTTCCCACTCCTAACCGGTTCCACAGCTCCCGCAATGCGCCAGCCAATTCCGCGCCCGTTGGACCGCGCGGCGGAGTTGACCGATCCAACTTCAACCGTTTAGCCAACTCCTCGAAAGGCGGCACAATCTTTCGGCGTATGCGCTCGATCCATTCTGTCAGCGCAGGATCGCCGGCCACGCGGATCGGCTGGAACCAGACCGGTCCGCGCCAACCGCGTCCAAGCGCTTCGTTCTCCAAGCGATCAATCGCAGCGTCATCAGGCTCTGCCAACCCAGTCTTTAAAGCGCCGAACCAATCGTCGTGCTCCCACTGGAAGGCAACCGTCCGAAGCGCGAACCGGGTCAGTTCCGCCAAAGGGTGATGCGCCACGAGTTCCCGGCGATCCAGGAAAAAAGGTATCTGGTAACGGTGAAAGACGCGGGGAACGGCATCTTCGTATCCTGCGAACGAGCGCAACAAAACAGCGCAGTCTCGGAAACGGCCGCGCTGGTCGCGGACGAAACGAAGAATTTCGCGCGCGGCGAATGTCGCTTCCGCCTCAGGATTCCAACAACCGACGACGCGGAGAACTTCCTCCAACATGGGGCAGGCTTCCAGCCTGCCTCTCAGTTGATCGACTGTGGTTGGATTGGCTGGACGAACCGAGCTGCTCGGGGGCTGGACGTCGCGTTCCCCCTCACCCTGACCCTCTCCCGCCGGGAGAGGGAACACGGCGGCCGGCTCCTCGATCATTCCGGATTTGTCGGTTCGCAGCGCAGCAGCGGGCGCTCCTCCCTCTCCCCTGGGGAGAGGGCCGGGGTGAGGGGG
>JACQWK010000566.1 GCA_016209525.1 Verrucomicrobiota bacterium | reverse complement strand
GCGGCCGCACACGGAAGGCGAGGCTCGGAGATTTTCGGGCGCCTCGGGCTTTCGGAGCCGCTGCGGCCTGGAAGGCCGCGCGCCATTTTGGTTGCGGCGCAGCCGCAACCAAAATGGGTGGGGCGAGACTCTGTCGAGCCCTGGAATCCTTGCTGGCAAAGAAGTCAGGGCTCGACAGGAGTCTCGCCCCACCAACGATTTTGCGCGGCTTGCGTCGATTCTCAGCGATACTGATCGATTGAAAATCTGCGCTACGCCGGGCAAGACTGGAGCCTTATGGCCAGAACGCGCTTCCCATTGCCTCGGGCTGGCCGGGTGTATATCGTCGGCGCCGAACTTCCAGAGTCGCGTATGTGCCTGAATTCACAGCCCGGGTGTTATTCTCAGCCAAGACATGAGAATTGACGGCACCATAATCGACCGAGTGCCAATGCGACTCGCTCCGAAAATTTTGCTCGCTTTCGCCTGGCCGCGAAACGACCGGACCGCAGACCGTCTGGGTCCGCAGCAACCCCGCGAATTTCGGCAGGCCGTTAGCCCGTCGCAACAAGCAGGCGGCCGTTTTCATCCAAAAAGAAATCTTCACGCGGGAGTAGTCCAAAGACAGGCTCTCAAGCTCAAGCGACCTTTACCATGAGATACTCGATCCTCCTTCGTTGTCCCGCTATTCAACTATTAAGACCAACATGTTGGTCGCTATTCAGCTCGAGTTTTGCGAAGCAAAACCGCATTTTTTCGCGACGTAGGAGCGAAAAAATTTGCACTGCTTTCCTCCAATTTGTTCGCGGCCTGCGACCAACTTGGGTGGGGCGAGACTCCGGTCGAGACCTGACTGGTTCGCCTGAAATGATGCCAAGGCTCGACCGGAGTCTCGCTCGACCCTGTTCCGTGGCGGCTCCGCCGCAAAGGGCCGGCCTGCCCGGCGCGCTTCTGTCTCGAATGGTTCGAACGTTGTTCGAAGTGAGCTTGACCAGCGCCTTTATGGCGAACGCTGCAAATCCACCGCAGGGCTTGCGCGTGCTCTTCCTTGGCGACCATGGGCATCATCGGCCAGCCGACCGGTTCAAACAGTTGCAGCCGGTGCTGGCGCAGAGAAATATCGAGCTCGAGTACACCGATTCGCTGGCCGACCTTAATCCGGCGAAGCTGGCGGGTTACGACGGCCTCCTCATCTACGCAAACCACACTCGGATCGCGCCCGACCAGGAAATGGCGGTGCTGGATTTCGTCGCGGCCGGCGGCGGATTGGTGCCGCTGCACTGCGCATCTTACTGTTTTCTCAATTCCCCGAAATACATCGAATTGGTTGGCGCTCAATTCCAGAAGCACGGCACCGGCGTTTTCAAGGAGACCATAATCAACACCGAACACGCGGTCACGAAAGGTCTCTCGGCCATCGAAAGCTGGGATGAGACTTACGTCCACACGAAACACAATGCCGATCGCGTCGTGCTGGCGGAACGGCGGGACGGACCAGCCGCGGAGCCCTGGACGTGGGTCCGCGAGCATGGCCGGGGCCGCGTGTTCTATACCGCGTGGGGACACGATCAGCGCACCTGGTCCAACCCCGGCTTTCAGGCGCTGGTCGAGAATGGCCTTCGATGGGCGACGGAGAATTCGCCGACTCGATTGAGACCGCGCGCCGGATTGAAGCCATTCGAGTACGCGGAATCTTCGGCGCCTTTGCCGAACTACACGCCCGGCGCGCAATGGGGCACGCAGGGAGAACCGATTCGCACGATGCAGAAACCGCTCGACCCGGCGGAGTCGATGAAACATCTCGTGACGTTCCCGGAATTCGACGTGAGCCTGTTTGCCTCCGAGCCGGATGTCATCAAGCCCATCTGGCTGGCTTGGGATGAACGCGGACGGCTTTGGATTGCCGAGACGGTGGATTATCCGAACGAATTGCAGCCCGAAGGCCAAGGCCGCGACAGGCTCAAGATTTGCGAAGACACCGATGGCGACGGACGCGCGGACAAGTTCACCGTTTTCGTAGAAAAATTAAGCATCCCAACCGGCTTCGTCTTCGCCAACGGCGGAGTGATTGTCATCCACTCCGGCAGGACCGAGTTTTTCAAAGACACCAACGGTGACGACAAGGCCGATGAGCGCCGTGTGTTGTTCGGCGGCTGGGGAATGCGCGACACTCACGCGACGGCCAGCAATCTCCGGTACGGTTTTGATAATTGGATTTGGGGAACGGTCGGCTACTCGGGCTTCAACGGCACCGTCGGCGGCAAACCCTTGCGGTTCGGACAAGGCATCTTCCGCTTTAAGCCGGACGGCTCGGCTTTGGAATTTGTCCGCTCGAGCAACAACAACACTTGGGGCCTGGGCCTTACGGAGGACAATCTCATCTTTGGATCGACGGCGAATGGAAACGCGAGCATGTACATGCCGATCCCGAATCGGTACTACGAGGCGGTCAACGGTTGGTCGGCCAGCCGGCTCGAAACGATCGCCGACAGCCAGCGCTTCTACCCGCTCACCGCGACGGTGCGGCAAGTGGATTATCATGGCCGTTACACGGCAGGATCGGGGAGCGCCATCTACACCGCGCGAAATCTTCCGAAAGCTTATTGGAACCGCGTGCAGTTCGTCAGCGAGCCGACGGGCCATTTGGTCGGCTGGTTTCATCTCGAAGCGAGGGGGGCGGATTTCATCGCGCACAACGCCCGCAACTTCGCCGCCAGCGACGACGAATGGACTTCCCCCATCTACGCCGAGGTCGGTCCCGACGGCGCGCTTTGGGTGGTGGATTGGTATAATTATGTCATCCAGCACAACCCCACCCCACGCGGCTTTCGGACCGGCAAAGGCGCCGCGTATGAAACGCCGCTGCGCGACAAGGCCCACGGGCGGATTTACCGAATTGCGCACAACGGACAGGCCCGCTCACAAGAGGATGAGCGGCGTTCTCCCTCGCCCCGGCCCTCTCCCGCTGGGAGAGGGAGCAACGATTCCAGCGCGGGAATCAGTCCAAGCGTCTCGGCTCATCAAGCCAGCAGCGACGCGCCCTCCCTCTCCCAGCGGGAGAGGGCCGGGGTGAGGGAGAAAGCTTCATCCGGCGACCGGGCGGCATCGAACCAACACCCTCCTGCGCATGACCACCGCGTTCTATTTAAACTCCACAACGCGACCCCGCAGCAACTCGTCGCCGCGCTGAAGAACGACAACATGCTCTGGCGAATGCACGCGCAGCGGCTGCTGGTCGAGCGTGGACAGCGGGATGTCGTGCCTGCGTTGTGCGAACTCATCCGCGACCCGAACGTGGACGAGATTGGTTTGAATCCGACCGCGATCCACGCGCTGTGGACTTTGCAAGGCTTAGGTGTGTTTGGAACTTCTGGGGAGAAGGCCACAACCCACAATCCAGCCACGGGTACCACGACAACGATCGAAGCATCCCGCGATATGGATGCGACAGCCGTCGCTGCCGTCCTCTTCGCATTGAAGCATCCGTCCGCCGGCGTGCGCCGCGCCGCTGTGATGGTATTGCCTCGCAACGAGGCGTCGGCTCAAGTCCTCCTCACCAAAAAGATGCTCGAAGATGCCAATTCTCAGGTTCGCCTCGCGTCCTTATTGGCTCTGGCTGAGATGCCGCCGACGGATGCCGCCGGCAACGCGGTCTTCGCGCTGCTCCAGAAGCCAGAGAATGCCGAAGACCGCTGGATTCCCGACGCTGTGACCGCCGCGGCGGCGCGCAACGACGCGGCGTTCATCAAGGCGGTATTGGGCAATTACAAACCGGCTTCGGCGCAGGCGGCTCCTGAGGCGCCGGCAAACCTGATCCAGAATCCGTCGTTCGAAGAACAGAGCGGCGGTCGTCCGAGCGGCTGGCGGACGGTCACTCACAGCGGGCGTGGAGATTTTTCCTCAGCCGACCTTGGGCGCATGGGCAACCGCAGCGTGATGATTTCTTCCGAACAGGGGGGCGATTTGAGCTGGTCCGCGCAGGTTCCCGTCCGTCCGCGCACGGAGTATCGCCTGACGGGCTGGATCAAGACCCAGGGCGTCGGCAAAATCGGCGGCGCGCACGGCGCGATGTTCAACATTCACGAACTCCAGGACCCGATTCGAGGCGCCACCAAGGCCCTCGTCGGCGACAACGACTGGACGCTGGTGCAATTGAATTTCAATTCGGGCGAGATGAGGCAGGTGACCATCAACTGTCTTTTCGGCGGTTGGGGCCGCGCGGCTGGGACCGCGTGGTTCGACGACGTCGAACTGACGATGGCGCCGGGTTCGGAGCTTGCGGGAGAAGTGGGCCGAGTCATCCGCTTAGTCACGGCGCATTACGCCCAACGCGGTCCGATGGAAAGCATCGTTCCCACCCTCGTGTCGTTGAGGGGCGCTTCATCAGGTCTGGCTGTGCCGATCCTGGATGGGTTGGTTTCCGGCTGGCCGCGGGACACAGCGCCCGTGATCGGTGAACATGAAAAGCAGACCCTGACCGAGCTGATGCAGACGCTCCCGGAATCTGTCCGCGATCGCTTGCTCGCGCTCTCCCAACGCTGGGGAAGGTCTGAGATCTTCGGGTCCAGCATCGCGGCGATCATCGAATCACTCCGCAAGCAAATCGCCACTCCGGAAGCCGCCGAAGATCGGCGGGCGGCGGCGGCCAAGAGGCTCGTCGGACTCGACAGCCAACCGGAGACCCTTGAATTTGTCATCGAGCAAGTGAGCCTGTTGACTCCGCCCTCGTTAGGCACCGGATTGGTCAACGCGCTGGCCGAGAGCCGCGGCGCGGAAGCAGGCCGCGTTTTGATCTCCGGTTGGCCTCGGTTCACGCCGACGGTTCGCCGCGCGGCCACCTCCGCTTTGATGCGCCGGCCAGAGTGGACGCGCGCCTTGCTGGACGCGGTCCAGAATGGCGCCATCGGCCGCACCGACCTCGCGGTCGAGCACTGGGCGCAATTGAAACAAAACCCAAATCCGATCATCGCCCGCCGGGCCGAAAGGCTGGCTGCGCCGGTCGGCGGCATCTCCGCCGAACGCGAGGAGGTCGTGAAGAAACTTCTGCCGTTGGCCAGGGAAAAGGGCGACTCGGCACGGGGCCGGGAAGTGTATGCCGCGAATTGCGCCGTGTGCCACACGTTCGACGGCCAAGGCGGCAAAGTCGGGCCGGAATTGACGGGAATCTCCGTGCGCGATCGCACGGACATTCTGCTGGAAATCCTGGACCCGAATCGTTCGGTGGAGGCCAACTACCGCCTGTGGAACGTGACCTCAAAAGATGGCGAGACGTTGTCGGGGCGCCTTGAGGTGGAGACACAAACCACTGTCGAACTTCTCGACACAACGGCGCAAAAGCACATCATCCAACGCAAGGACATCGCCACCATGAGTGGCTCCCAACTCTCGATCATGCCGACGGGGTTTGAGGCGTTGCCTAGCGATGATTTGAAAGCGTTGCTGGAGTATTTGTGCCAGGCGCGCCAGTGAGAGCCTATCTGGAAAATGGGTGGAACGGGCTACCAGCCTGTTATTGGCGGCAACTTGCCGCCAAAAGGCCCGGCGGTCTGGTAGCCCGCCGCAACAGGCCGGTGGCCTGTTCCACCCAGCAGTTTGCAGCCTGCAGAATGCTCGAGCTGCCGCCGATTTCAAATCGGCGATACAGCACAGCGCAGCGATGCCGCAACCAAATCCGGTGGGGCGAGACTCCGTCGAGCCCTGGAATCATTGCCGGCAATGAAGTCAGGGCTCGACAGGAGTCTCACCCCACCGACAAATTTGCGTCGCTCTGTTCCGCCGCTCCGCGCGGCGGGGACGGCGCGGGCGCGCCGTCCCTACCCTTAAAATGCGTCTTCGGCAAAAGAAGGTTTGAACTATTCGGGCTAGATTGGGACATTGAAACGGGCAGAACAGCCGGGCTTGGGTTGCGCCAAGGCCGAAGTTCGAAAGCCGGGACCGTTCCTTCCGCGCTCGTCCAACTCCCCGATGATGGCGCCCAAGCGTTTCATGGCCTGCTCGATTTCCGCCGTCCACGGATTGCCGCAGTTCAAACGGAGATAGTTCCGGAATTTTCGCTTCGCCGAGAAGATTTGACCAGGGGCGATGGCGATGCGTTCTTGGATGGCCTGGCGATATACCTCCATGGAATCGATGTGCGCCGGCAGTTCAACCCACAGCACCTGACCGCCGCGTGGCCGCGTGACCTTAGTGCTGACGGGAAACAAGCGCGTCACCGCTTCGGTCATCCGCTGAACCTGCTCGGCAAAAAAGCGGCGAAGCCGCCGCAGATGCGCATCGTAACCGCCGTTGGCGAGAAAGTCGGCCAGGGCCAATTGCGGGAGCGAAGCCGAGACTTCGGTGGTAGTGAACTTGATGGTTTCGATTCGAGCTTGGAACCGGCCGGGCGCGACCCAGCCGACCCGGTAGCCGCACGAAAGGCTCTTGTTGAAGGAATCGCACAGCAGCACCCCTCCCTGTCGGTCGAACGATTTGGCCGTGCGCGGCCGGACGGCGTCGAAGGCCAGGTCGCCGTAGAGGTCGTTCTCGATCAGCGGAATTTCGCGAGCGGCCAGCAGCTCAACGAGGCGGGCTTTGTTTTCGTCGGGCAGGCACGAACCGAGAGGGTTGTTGAAATTCAGCACGAACAGGCACGCTTTGATGTCATGATGCTCCAGCGCATATTCCAGCGCCTCCAGGCTCACGCCGTCCCGCGGATGCGTCGGAAGTTCGAGGGCCCGCAGTCCGAGCGTTTCAATCAACTGGAGAATGCCGAAGTACGTGGGCGACTCAATCGCCACCGTGTCGCCCGGCTTGGTCACCGCCCGCAAAGAAAGATGGACGCTTTCCGTGGCACCGGTCGTGGCGATAATTTCGCTCGGCGAGAGCACGCATCCGGAGTCCAAGGCGCGCCGGGCAATTTGCGTGCGAATCGCGGCGGTCCCGCTGAGGCTGTCGGATTTCAAGGGGTCGCGCACGCAGCGACGCGCCATGGCCGCCAGCGACCGGTGCAATTCAGGGGTGGGATGGTGCGAGTTGTTCGTGCAGGTGGCGCCCAACCGGACCAACGAAGGATGCTGGTTGTCCTTGCAAATCTGCATGATGAGTTCGCCGACGTTCAGCTTGGTGGAGCCGAAATCGGTGGGCGTCATTTCAGGCTCCGGCGGCGGCGTCCAGCGCCGGGCGCGGACGTAGTAGCCGGACCGCGGACGCGCTTCGATCAGGCCGCGGCTTTCGAGGACGCGATAGGCCTGCATCACGGTGGACAAGCTGATGCGGCGGCGAACGCTCAGCTTCCGCACGGAGGGCACGCGTTCGCCGGGGCGCAGCGTGCCGGTCTCGATCAATTTGGAAAGCTCCGACGTGACCTGCTCATAGAGATGAACTTCATCGACCGCTTCCGGCAATGGCGCGCCATTTCGCATGGACTCAGCCTACAAGACCCTTGAAGAAATAACAGAAACACTTTTCCTGAAACCTGAGCAGTACAGATGGCCCGGCAGCGGGGCGAGGAGCGAATGACAGAATTCTTCGTAACGCAGAGTTGCACTCTATGAGTATGTCCCGGAATCGCCGCAAGCTGCGTCGATTTTTGGAGCACGGCTGTGTGCGAAGCACCGGCCGCAGGAGTCCGTCCATTCCAGCCCGCTGCGGCTGGGTCTTCGACCCCAGCCGCGCTCCGTTTTGGTTGCGGCACCGGGGCGCGGAGAAGTCGATCCTGCTGACATCCATGCGTGAAGGCCGAATGGACTTTGCGCGGAGGAAAAAGTTATGTGCATCGAACGAGTAACACCGAACAGGAGCGTGGGAACCGCTCCGATCGCCCCGAACACGGACACACCTTTGTTCGTCCGCACGCTCTTTGTTCTGTTTGCCGCATTCGCCGCCACGATTCCTTGTGGTGCCGGCGGCACGGAGTGGCCACCGATCGAGCCAGCCGCCGCCGATGAATTTTCCGAAAGTGCGCCGGCGGACTGGGAGCATCAGGATTCTCCTCAGCAGCGCGGTGGGAGATTTGGCCAGGCCAGCGGACGTGTGTTCAAGGACCGGATCACTCCGCACTGGTTCGCCAACAACACACGCTTCTGGTATCGGAACGACCTGCGCGAGGGCGCAAAGGAGTTTGTGCTTGTCGATGCGGTGAAAGGGATCCGGATGGCCGCGTTTGACCACGAAAAGTTGGCGGACAGTTTGTCCAAGGCGGCGGGGGTTGACTACAAGGCCGACCGTCTGCCTTTCGACGACCTCGATTTCGGTACTGATTCAAAGTCGGTTCGGTTCAAGGTGGGTGGGTTGGAGTGGCAATGCGATTTGACATCCTACAAGTGCTCCAAAGTGGAAACGGATCCCGCACCCGCCCGCAAGGCGAACGAGGAGAAGAGGCAAGCAGGAGACTCGGACAAGTCCGTGCCTTTGCGTGCTTTGAAGGAGCCGTTCTCCCTCACCCCGGCCCTCTCCCGCTGGGAGAGGGAGAATCAGTTTCCACGCGTGGCAAACTCAGAGCGCTTCGGCTCTTTCGCCAAGCCGCCGCCCCGACTCCCTCTCCCGACGGGAGAGGGCTGGGGTGAGGGGGAACGGCGCGACCTTTATCGCGAGCCTAAGGTGCCATTCCACGAGACTCCCATCCTCCCGCCTGCAGAAGACGAGTCTCCCCAGGCGCAGCAGGATTCGGTTCAGGAACGCGGTCCGCGCGCACGCGGAACCGGTGATTCAATTCGCGCTTCCACGCGTTCACGCGACGGCAAATGGACGGCGCTCGTGAAGGATCACAACGTTTTCATCCGTCCGGCTGAAGCCGAAGCGCAGGAGATTCAACTGAGTCACGATGGGAAAGAAGGCTTGGCTTATGGAAGACTCTCCTGGGCGCCGGATTCCAAAACCCTGGTCGCCTTCCGCATTGAGCCGGGCGATCGGAAGGAGGTTTATCTCATTCAGTCGTCGCCCCCGGAAGGCGGCCGGGCCAAGATGCAGAGCCGCCCCTACGCTTTGCCCGGCGATAAGTTTTCGACGTCCGAATTGAATCTTTTCGACCCCGCCGCTCGAAAGCAGATCAAGCCGGACGTGGAACGTTTCGAGCATGGCTGGCTGGCGCCGCGCCTTCATTGGAACCGCGAGAACAGTCGTCTCTCATACGAACAGGCGGACCGCGGCCACCAGCGCTTCCGCGTGATCGATGTCGATGTCCGGACCGGCCAGGCGCGCAACCTCATTGACGAAAAATCCGAGACGTTCATCTGGACCGCTCACACGGAGAACGTGCGCCTGAATCGCGTGAACTGGCTGGAAAACACCGAGGAGATTATCTACGCCTCGGAACAAGACGGCTGGCGGCACCTTTACCTGATCGATGCGAAAGAAGGCCGCCTCAAAAACCAAATCACGAAGGGCGAATTCGTCGTGCGCGGCATCGACCGCATCGACGAGGAGCAGCGGCAAGTCTGGTTCAACGCGAGCGGCAGGAATCCGGATCAAGATCCGTACCTGATCCATTACTACCGGGTGAATTTCGACGGCACCGAATTGATCCCGCTCACGGAAGGCAACGGGAATCACAGCCTCCAATACTCCCCAGATCGGAAATACCTCATCGACACTTACTCGCGCGTGGACCTGGCGCCGATCCACGAACTGCGTCAAGCTTCGGACGGCAAACTCTTCTGCCGGCTCGAAGAGGCCGACATCACCGACTTGAAATCGAGCGGGTGGGAAGCGCCCGAAGTTTTGGTGGCCAAGGGCCGCGATGGCAAGACCGATATCTGGGGCATTATTTCCCGGCCACGAAACTTGGATCCCAAGCAAAAATATCCCGTCCTCGAAGATATCTACGCCGGACCGCAAAGCTCGTTTGTGCCAAAGTCCTTCAGCGCGGGCTCCCGCTACGAATCGCTCACCAAGCTTGGTTTCATCGTGGTGAAAATCGACGGCATGGGCACCGCGAACCGAGCCAAAGCCTTTCACGACGTTTGCTGGCACAACCTCAAAGACGCCGGCTTTGAAGACCGCATTCTGTGGATGAAGGCTGCCGCCGCCAAGTATCCCTACATGGATCTCACACGCGTCGGAATCTACGGAACATCCGCAGGAGGGCAAAACGCCGCCGGTGCTGTCCTATTCCATCCGGAATTCTACAAAGTCGCCGTCGCGGCCTGCGGCTGCCACGACAACCGCATGGACAAAGCGTCGTGGAATGAGCAATGGATGGGCTACCCGGTAGGACCTCAATATTCGGCCTCTTCGAATATCGACAACGCGCATCGGCTGCGCGGCAAGCTGCTGCTCATCGTCGGCCAAATGGACACGAACGTGCCGCCGGAATCGACGATGCGGTTTGCCGATGCGCTGATCAAGGCCGGGAAGGATTTTGATCTTGTCGTTGTGCCTGGTGCAGGACACGGGCCTGGCGGCGCCTACGGCATGCGCCGGCGGGACGATTTCTTCGTCCGTCACTTGCTCGGCGTCGAACCGCCGGACCGCAATGCGCCGAGTGGAACCGCGTCGTCAGTGATCACCGAGACAACAGAAAGCGTTCCCCGATGAAAACTAAGAAAATCTCCGAATTCGGCTTGGCAGTCCGTGTTCGCGCGTCGAGTCCGTTCCAAACACCTCCTTCCCCCTCACCCCGGCCCTCTCCCCATGGGAGAGGGAGGAAGCTCTGGCGGTTGTTCGAACATCCGAGGCGTCAGATTCTGTCGCCGCGCGAGTTTCGTCGCTCCCTCTCCCTGAGGGAGAGGGCCGGGGTGAGGGGGAACAGGGTGAACATTGCCGCTGGGGCTCCGATTGTTCCGCGTAAACCGTCAGACCTCGTCGATCTTCAAACACTTTTAACGATTCTTCAGCATGTCGTCCGATGTATCCTCCTCGTTACTTCGGCAGCTACGATCCGACTCAAGCCCGCTCTTGTTTTTGTCGTTCTCGCCCTCACAAGCGAAATCCACGCCCAGACCGCCACCCCTCCGAACACACCGCCCGTCACTGCGCCTCCCGATTCGTTCTTCGAGTTAGTCAGCGAGCGGGACCGGGAGGTGGCTCGCCAATTCTACAAGAAGTACATCGACGTCAACGGTATGCCGGTCGTGGCCTCGGGCGAAGTGGCCGATCTCGCCTTGCAGCGCACTCACGACATCGTGACCCACCTGCTGGCCGGCCGGTCCGACATCCTCCAAGCGATGGTCAAGAACCGAATGTATCTCATCATCATCGGCAAGGACCAAGTTTATACGGACATGCCTGAATACCGGAACCATCCGAATCCGGCCTATCAAAACGAACGCGTGCGCGGGACGGGCGGCAAACCCACCAGCTTTGGCGAGGAAAACTTGCTCAGCCTTCCCATCGACCGCTACGACGACGAAAGCATCGGGGTGCATGAATTTTGCCACACCATCGATGGCACGTTGCGTTCGATTGACCCGACTTGGAGCGAACGGCGGAACGCAGCATACCGCAACGCCATCAACAAGGGCCTCTGGAAGAACACCTACGCCGGTTCGAACCCCGGCGAATTCTGGGCCGAGGTTTGCCAGTCCTACTTCGACTGCAATCGCGTCAACAATTGGAACCACGGCCCCATCGGCACTCGCGAGCAACTTAAAGTCTATGATCCGGAGAGCTACGAATTGGTCAGGACCACCTTCAATCTCAACCCTGCCCAAGACTGGCGTTACGCCTTCCTGCAGAGACTGCCCAACGTCACTGCGCCGCCGGCCAAGTTCAATATTGATCCATACTACACGAAGTTCACTTGGGCCCGTGAGTTCACGGTGCTCGGACGGTACGCGAGCGATGAATCCATGCTCAAAGCCAACGACACCATCCGAAAAATGTTCGCCTACCGCCATGACATCCTGAAGGCGCTCATCGCCGGCGGTGTGAAATTGGTCGTGCTGGGCCGGAAAGAGGCGCTGACCGACCTACCCGAGTGCAAGGGTTGGAAGGAAATCAATGGCTTTGATCCCCTCGCGCGAATCCTCGATTACACGTCGGAGACAAAACTCCTGGTCGTCGGCGAGGAAAATGTCCTCGACGATCCAAGAGCCCCGCTCGCCGGCGGCCACGAATTGATCCGAGTTTTCGCCAAAGCGCTATACCATGTGAGCGGCACGCGTCCGGTGGATCCGAATTGGGAGAAGCGAGGCCGCGCGGTGCAACAGTACGAACTGCGCGTCAAACGCCTGGACATCCAATTCGACGAGAAACTCAAAGAGCATTACGAGGCCGCGATGAGCAAAGGCTTATGGAAAGGCACCGCGGCCGTGCATGATCGCTTGCAGTACTGGGCTGCGGGGGTGCTGGCTTATTTCGATGCCGCCGGCCAGGACGCCGCGCCCAACGACGCCGCCCATCCGATCACCACTCGGGCAGCATTGCGGTCATATGATTCCGGCCTCTACGCGCTCGTCAACGAGACGATGGCTTACGAGGGTCACGTGGATTGGCGCTTTGCGCCGGCCCAGGCTTCGCCGTGACGATTCAATCGGACCCGTTTTCTTGGCCGCGGATATTCCAGGGCTCGACACGAGTCCCGCTCCATCGTGTTTGGCTGCGGCTGCGCCGAGTTGCGTCTTTTGTGGTTTGAACTGCCGGATTCAGGTTCAAGTGCTTGTGCTGTGACACGGAAATTGCGACACATGTGTCGTAATTTCCGTGTCACAGCACTAACGTTCTTCTCCCGCCGTCCGGCTGAGCAATCTCGCCGAAAGCACCTTTTGGGACGGAGTGTAACCGGCCACAAATTCGGCGCGGAAGGCGGAGAATGTCCCGGCCGCGAGATGCGCCCGAATATCGCGCAAGAGCTTTAAGTACATGTGGGAATTGTGGACGCTCAGCATGCGCAGGCCCAAGATTTCATTCACGTTCAACAAGTGCCGCAGGTAAGCTCGGCTGAAATTCCGGCAGGCGTAACACTCGCAGCCTTCCTCAATCGGCCTCCAGTCCGACTTGTTATAGCCCGCTTTGATGCTGATCGTGCCTTTGGCTGTGAAGGCGGTCCCGTTGCGCGCCACCCGCGTCGGCAGGACGCAGTCGAACATGTCCACGCCGCGCGCGACCAATTCCACGATCTGCGCCGGGGTGCCGAGGCCCATGGCATAACGCGGTTGGTGCGCCGGCAAATAGGGTTCGGTGAATTCCACGGCTTTTAGCATTTCGTGCTCCGGTTCGCCCACGCTGACTCCGCCAATGGCGTAGCCGTCGAATCCGATGGCGACGATCGCTCTCGCGCAGTCTGCGCGCAGGGCCGGGTTCGAGCCTCCCTGAACAATGCCGAAAACCTGCTGGCCCGGCGCGCGCGGCTGTTCGCGGCATTCCTGCGCCCAACGGATCGTCCGCTCCACGGCCGCGCGAGCCTCGCGAGGGGAACAGTCGTGCGGCGGACATTCGTCAAATGTCATCGCGATATCCGAGCCCAGGAGGCGCTGGGTTTCCATTGCTTCCTTGGGGCCGAGGAATAGGAGCGAACCATCGAGGTGAGAACGGAACTCGACGCCGTGCGGCTTGACTTTCCGGATCTTAGCCAGACTGAAGACCTGAAAACCTCCGCTGTCGGTCAGGATGGGATGCGGCCAGTGGATAAACTGGTGCAAACCGCCGCCCGCCCGGATAATGTCGAGCCCAGGGCGAATGCTGAGATGGTAAGTGTTGCCGAGAATGATTTCCGTTCCCATTTCTCGCAGCTCTCGCGGGTCGAGAGCCTTGACACTTCCTTGCGTGCCGACAGGCATGAAGACCGGCGTCTGAATCAACCCGTGCGGAGTTGAGAGCCGACCGAGGCGGCCCTTGGAATTGGGGTCGGTTTTCAGCAGCTCGAACATGTCAGGCGCGCGAATTCAGCGGCAAATCTTGATGGCGTCAAGCGGTATCTCCTCGGCGATTCTCCTTCAGGTCGGTGCGGAGTCCCGGCTATAAGCCGGTCGGCGTGCGAAAACCGGCCAAAACCGGGACACTGCAAACGGGGCAGGAGTGGCGCCAGCCGCTCCAATGAGAACTGGTGGGAACTCCTGAAATTCTTCTTGTTCCCATTGCCCGGTTCTGTGTTAAGCTCGCTGCTCCTTCTGATGGTTGTCACGATCAAGCTCCGATGCTTGTTCGCGGTTTCTCATCCGGGGAGCAGAATTGACTATGACACAGATCAACTTAAGACGGGGTGAGCCCATTGAAAAAGCCTTGCGCAAACTGAAAAAGGTCCTGGCTCGCGAAGGCGTCTTGCAAGAAGTGCGGAATCATCGTTACTACGAAAAACCGAGCGTGAAAGGACGCAAGAAGATGAAAGCCGCGCGTTTCCTGGCGATGCTGAGAGAGCGCTACGCGGACCTATAGCTTTGGCTGGCGCTTTGGATCCGCTCACCGCAGCCCAGACTTGAAGTCCATCAGTATCGCCCGGAATCGTCGCAAGCCATGCGAAGTCTTGGGCGAGGCGAGACTCCCATCGAGCCCTGACTTTTTTGCCGGGAAGGATTCCAGGGCTCGACAGAGTCTCGCACCACCCGATTTAGTTACGGCCGTGACGCGCTACGACCTGTCACCGACTTGCAGTCGGCCCGGCGCCGGCATCTTCAAGATGCGTCCGATCTCGTCACGATTCCGCAAAATCCTCGAATGACAAATGGCCTCAGCGTCGGCCGCCGTAGCCTCTCCCTCCACCGCCACGACCGCCGCGGTAACCGCCTCCCCCCCCTCCGCGCTCTTCACGGGGGCGGGCTTCATTGACGGTCAGCGGACGGCCTTTGAAGTCCTTCCCATTGAATTGCGATATCGCCTTTGCGGTGTCGGCCTCGGAACTCATTTCGACGAAGCCGAAGCCGCGTGATCGGCCCGTGGCGCGATCCTGCATCAGATTCACCGACGTGACCGAACCGGCTTGCGAGAATAAATCCTGCAAATCATTCTCGGTCACATCGAAGGAGAGATTCCCGACGTATAGTTTTGTGCCCATAATGAAGTATTGTTCTGCCGTTTTGCTCTGCCGAGGATGACCGTTCCCTGGAAGTGGGTTTCAAAATCGTTCTGCTCCGGCGCGCACGCCAGCCAATTTTTCCGTATCACGACGCATCGCTGAAAACGAGCTGAGGGCATTAAATACCTTCTAGGCTCCTGCGTGAAGGTCAAAATTCGTCGGTCAGGACCGTAGGAGCTTTCTGATTTTGCCGTAGGGATCTCTCCGGATGGCGGCTGGTCCATTTGCATTTTCGCTCACCGCCGGACGGCGATCATATCCAGCGCAATGCTCCGACCGGCAAAACCGACGCCTGCCACCATGGCTTTCGAGGCGGCCGGCGGCCGCTGCGGATCGTAAAACTCCGGGCGGACTTTGTTCAGCATGGTGCTCGAATCGTTGTCGCTCACGTAGTAGGTCGCCTTGGCCAAATGGCGGAGATCGCTCCCCCCTTTCTCGACGAGCACCATCAGTTGGGCAAAAATGTCGCGCACTTGCGCTTCGCCGCTTGTGCCTGCGGGACCGTAGAGGTTGCCGACATAGATGAGATCGCCGCGGTTCACTCGCACCACGCGGCTATAAATGGGCGACGCGGTCATTCCCGGTGGCGTGAGGTATTCGATCGGTATCGTCCCCTCTCCCGCCGACTCCCCGGCCGCAACGACCATTTCGATTTCAATCGGATTCGCCATGGCCCATTCCACAAACACGAGCGGGGGGACGTGCTCCCCGCCGAAATGTTTCACAATTTCCGCGCGGGCATCAGGCACGCCGCTCATCGGCGCGATAAAGGACTTCACCGATCCAACCTGCGCGAGGTCCAAACCGAGGAACTTCAGCGTGGCCTGCAAGCTGGCCATGGTCTTGCGCGTGGCCTCGACCAGCGTGCCGGGCTCGGCTTGGCCGGCGATATAGACGTGCCTGCCCTTCGGGAGGACCGCCACGTGCGAGCCGGCAGCGCCCGGCAGTTTATCGTCGCGCAGCAAGGCGACGCTTCGCGATGCGAACTCTGTGACGGCAATTGCATCGATGGCCACCACTGCCTCCGGATGCGCCAGCCGTCCTGTGACAAAAGTGACAGCCGGCTTCACCGGTCCGCGCAATCGCTGCCTCAAGACACGATTCACGGCCGTCACGGTTTCCGCGTCACGGGCACAAACATTGAGTTTCACCACATGTTCCAGGCCGGTATTCGCCTGCGCTAAAGCGGCGGCAAGCCTGTCGAGGACCCGCTCTGTCTGGAGGTCTGCGCGGTCCTTGCCCAGGATTTCGCCCGTCTCCGTCAACGCGAGGAACTGCGCCGTATGCGTCAGAGCGCACGGACGGACTGCGACCGCGCGAGAGAAGCCACTGGTCGAATCGGTTTCCACGCAGGTCACGATGGGGGGAGCGGCGCTCGCTGCCTGGCAGACGGTCATCGCCACGGAAAGCAGGGCGGGAACAAATGAGCAGGGCATGGCGCAAGATTGCAGGAAGCGACCGGCCTTGGTCAATGCCAGTTGTCTGTAGCGGCGGTTCTGGGATAAGGCCTCAATTCTGCGATACGGCAGATTGAGAATCTGCGCTACGAATTCCCGGTCTCTGGCCCGGAAAGAGTGACCGGTTCCCTTTTCGGTGCGATTGACAACCACCGGGCGGTTCTTCAACTTAGCGGCCATGCGCTCTCGTTCGCTTGGTCGGCGCGGATTTCTGATTTCTATCGCGGGAACTATTCTTGGCCACTTCAAGACTCTCAGGGGCGGCCGTGTGTTTTCCGATTCAACGGCTGGATCGAAAGAATTCCATTTCCACCACGAAGGCATCCTGGGCACGTCGTTGGATCTGATCGTGCGGACGGAGGAACCCGAAGCGGCGGTCCAAGCCGAGCAGGCCGCGCTGCAGGAAATCGAGCGGCTGCGAAGAATTCTCAGCACTTACGATTCCGCCAGCGAAGTGAGCCGGCTCAACGCTGCCGGCGGTCCCATGACATGTTCTCCGGAGCTGCTGGAAGCGCTGAGGGCTTACGAATCGTGGACTGCTCGCTCCTTGGGCGTCTGCAGTGCTCAACTCGGCGGACTCACCGGCTTATGGCGCGCCGCCGAGCAAACGGGAGTTCCACCGGACGCGGCGATTCTCGCACAGATGGTCCGGTCTCTCTCCGCTCCCGGCTGGAAGGCCAGCGCTGGCGAGCGCACGGTCACGCCCCCCACAACCTGCCCACTGAACGTCGATTCGCTCGGCAAAGGCTACATTATCGGCAAAGCCGCGGCTGCGGTCCGAGCCGCGACGCCATCAATTTGCGGCCTGCTTTTAAACCTCGGCGGCGACATTTTCGGCGGCGGATATGCCACTCCGTCGAGGCCTTGGATCGTCGGCATCGCCAATCCGCTTGACCATGCGGACAACGCCGCGCCGCTGACGCGAGTTTTGCTGGCTGACCGCGCAATTTCCGTCAGCGGGAGCTACGAGCGCTTTTACACGGTGGCGGGACGACGCTACTCGCACCTCCTCGACCCGCGGACCGGATTTCCCGCCGGAGGGGCGGTGAGCGCTGCGGTCGTCGCGGACGACAACGTTACGGCCAACGCGCTCTCCACAGCGCTTTGTGTGCTGAACCCGGAGCAAGGCCTGGCGCTCGTTAAGGAAACGCCCGGAGCTGAATGTCTGATCGTTACGGCGAGCGGCGAACAAATCCGCAGCGCCTATTTCGCCGCGCTTGAAGTCCCCGCGACTGGCGACTCGAAAAAGGCGAACGAGACCAAACCAAGCCTGTGGCCGAACAATTTCAAAGTGACACTGACGCTCACTCTGAAAGGGCCTGCGGGTGGCGGCGGAGGTTATCGGCGGCCTTACGTGGCCATCTGGGTCGAGAACGCGAAGCGTGTTCGGGTCCGCACCATCGCCGTCTGGGGCAACCAGCAGAGATACTTTCCGAACCTGTACGACTGGTCCTATGGCGAGAAAGACCGGCTGGACTGGGCCGCCACGATCGCTCGGGCGACGCGTCCGCCCGGACGGCACCGCGTGGTTTGGGATGGCCGAGATGATTCCGGAAATCCGGTGCCGCCGGGCACCTACACAGTCTTCGTCGAAGCCAACCGCGAACGCGGCACTTACGCCAAGCAGAGTGGCAAGATTGCCTGCGGCGTGGAACCGGCAGAGGGCGTGGTTGGTTCTACGACGGAATTTGAGGAAGGACGCTTGGCCTACGGCCCGCCGTCTCCAGAGTGAACGCAACCGAACATCGGCGGCGGTTGCTGAAGAAATGGTCGCGCACGTTCCACATCTATCTCTCGATGCTGGGTCTGCTCGGCATCCTTTTCTTCGCCATCACAGGTCTAATGCTGAACCACCCGGAATGGTTCGGTCTGACCGAGACGCGGATGCGAAGGCTCGAAGGAATTGTCCCGCCCGCGCTCCTTCAGGAGCCGGACAAACTCGCCGTGGTCGAAAAACTCCGCCAGGAGTTCAGCGTGAGAGGCGCGCTCGATTCGTTTGAAATCGACGAGGACCAGATCACGGTGATATTCAAAAGCCCGACGCGCCGCGACCAGGCCGTCATCGACCGCCGGCATGGACGCGTCCAGGTCATGATGGAGGGTCGCAGCGCTGCCGCGCGCTTCGCCGAGTTGCATCGTGGGGTCGAGGCCGGTTCGGCTTGGCGGCTCGTGATCGACGTTGTCGCAGCGGTTCAGATCATCAGTGCCCTGACTGGAATGTTGCTCTGGTGGCTCGTGCCGCGATGGCGCCCGCTCGGCCTGACGGCGCTGGCGGTGTGCCTCTCTGCGTGCGCGCTCGTTTACTTTGCTTGGGTGCCGTGATGGGGAACAAAAGAAATCAGTTCGTCGAAATCCGTGTCAGGGTCGTGAAGGAGTTGGCGCAGACGAACCAAACTGCTGGTGGGGTGAGACTCCTGTCGATCCCTGGAATCCTTGCCGACAACAAGGCCAGCCAACTGATGAAGCTGGCCATGGTTCTGCATCCCGACGAGTGGCTGCTCCGCAAGGCAAAGCGCAAGCTGAAGCAGTTTGAGGGACACGAGACGGGCTGTTGAGATTGGCTGGGGTTCTAAATGAGGCAACAGCTCAGCCACGGAGTGGCGTTAGCCCATATTTGTAGCTCTTTATGGCAGCGCGGCGACTCGAAGGAACAAGGGTTGTGGCGCCTCTTTGATTTCCAGCGTGCGGCTGAGCGTTCCTTCCACACCGACGAGGTCGCTGATGACGGTCTGCCAGTCGCGAAGGTCCGCGCTGGCTTGGATCGCGTAATTCTGTTTGGCCGAGCTTTCCCAAGACATCGCAACCGTCTGGCCGCCGGCGGGTTTGGCGTCCAGGATGCGGATTGTCTTGAAGCGCGGCACTTCCTCTCCCATGGCCCATTTCGCAGCGCGGACAAAGAGAATTTGGCCGATCTCGGTCACGGCCAGGAACACCCGGCGAGAGCCGCCTGAGCCCTGTTCGTTGGTGAACATTTGGACCAGACGAGCGGACGCTGCCTCGCCATTGGCGAGCCGGCCACCCTTTTCAACCACCGCGAAACAGACGCGATCCTCCGCTCCGTCGAGCACTCCCAAGACGGTAATGCCGGCGGCGGCATCGGCTTTGGTTTGCGTGCACCAGCGGTATTCGAAGTTCTTCTTGCCGCCCGGTGGAACGTGGAGTTCCTCCTCCGGATACGGCTCGCGGAAGATTTTCACACGCCCTTGAGCGTCGAGGGGAATCCCAGCCATGATGGGATGATCTGGCGCGACGACTTTCATGTATTTAGTGGCGGGTGGGCTGCTCGCCTCGTTGGGGTCGCTGCTCGTCGTGCCGTTGTACATGAAAATGCTGCCCATTCGACCGGCGTTGTTGCCCACGCAAACATGCTCCCCCATCATCAGCGGAACGCCCGGGGGTGGAGGAGGGGTATCGGCCGAACCGCCGCTGCCTGACATGATAATCAAGCTGAGCGCGAGATCCTTGTTGGCCGGCTGCAGAAAAGCCTGAGGATCCTGGCCGATCGTCGATGCGGCTGGCCCGAGGAGCTTGTCCAGAATGAGGCGGCAGGAATAGCCGTAGTCGCTAAGACGCGATGCCATCGCCACGTCGCCGGGCGTCACCATGCCGGGACCCTTTTCGTCGGTGACGAATTCGGTTCCGAATTGCGTGTCTTGAGGATTGCGCGTGCTGATCATGATCACACCACCGAGTGTCTCAAGGCCAGTCGCGGCGGTGATCGCCAGCGCCAGAGCGCCGGCCCAAGCGGACTGCTGTCTCATGGGATTACTCTCCTGTTTCGCCGCGGTCAGCGGCAGTTAGAATCCGGTGCCGGGGGAAACGCGGGCCGGATTGATGTCTCACCGTTAGTTGTCATACCGTCTTCCATTGAAGCTGAGCTGGCCTTCGCAGACCACGCCAAGCGTTCGTTGAACCTGAAGACGCCAATGGGAGTCATTCTGCTCCCCGCTGTCTTCGAGCGTCAATCGCAAAGCAGTTCGCTTTTGCGCCAAAAAGCCTTGCCTGCCCCGCGAGCCGGTGTTAGAAGACTTCCACATTAATTAGCCAAGTTTTCGCACGAGCCAGGCGTGCTGTCGCGTTCAGGGTTTGGTGGCCAGCAACTGGTTCGGCGTAGCACCAATCCGAAAGAAAGGCGACCATGTCTGAAAAACTCAAATCGTCCCAAGTTCCCGGAGTCTCAAGGCGTGGCTTCCTCAAAGGGCTCGGTGTCAGCGGTGTCGCAACTGGTCTGCTCACCGGCACGGAGACCCCCACGGAAGCCGCTGAGAGAGGATCACCCATCAAAGGTCCTGGGGAGATCCCCATTACCCTTCAGATTAACGGAAAGAAGCATCAACTCAGCGTCGAGCCGCGCGTCACGTTGCTCGACGCCTTGCGCAACCGGCTCGACCTGACCGGTTCTAAGAAAGTCTGCGACCGAGGCACGTGCGGCGCTTGCACGGTGATCGTTGATGGCCAGCCAGTCTATTCCTGCTCGATGCTGGCCGTGGAAGCGGAAGGACGCGCCATCACGACCATCGAAGGTTTGGGTACCGCCGAGAATATGAACCCGGTGCAGAAGGCGTTCGTGAAACACGATGCCCAACAATGCGGCTTCTGCACGCCGGGATTTGTCGTCGCTTGCACCGCATTCCTAAAAACCAACCCGAATCCGACGCTCGAAGATGCCAGAACCGGCCTGGGCGGCAATCTCTGCCGTTGCGGAACCTATGCCGGGATCATGGACGCAGTCCTCGACGCGGCGAAGATGACGAAAGGAGGCGCATAATGGCTACTGCAAAATGGCCCGCAATCGACAAGCGTACGCTCATCGGTAAGCGCATTGACCGTGCGGACGGCCCAGTCAAAGCCGCCGGCGTGGCAAGATATTCGTTCGACATCAATCGGCCCGGCATGCTTTGGGCCAAATTGGTGGTTTCTCCCCACGCGAGAGCGGAATTGGTCAGCATTGATGTCTCCGAAGCGGCCTCGATGCCAGGCGTCAAGGCGACTTGGAAGGATGACAGCTTGCTGGGAAAGGAAGTTCAATACATCGGCCAGATCGTCGCTGCCGTAGCGGCCGAAACTGAAGAGATCGCCCAAGAAGCAGCAGGCAAGGTCAAAGCCCAATACAAACCGCTCGCTCACCAAGCCAATGACCGCGACCCGACTCTCTCCAAAGACAAACCAGCCACGCGCAATACCGGCAATGTGGACGAAGCGTTCGCGAAGGCGGATGTGAAGGTCGAAGGCGAGTATGGCATCCCGGTGATTACCCACTGTTGCCTCGAGTCGCACGGCCAAGTGGCGGAGTTGCGCAATGACGAACTGCACGTCTGGCCCTCCACGCAGGCAGTTTCAAGCTACGCGGACGTCAGCATTAGCGACGCCTCCGGCGTTCCACGCAACAAAATCCGCGTCGATTGCCAATACATGGGAGGCGGGTTCGGGTCGAAATTCAATCCGGGCAAATGGGGCGTCATCAGCTCCGCCCTGGCCAAACAAGCTGGCCGGCCTGTGAAATTGATGCTCGATCGAGACCTCGAACTGATGATCGCAGGCAATCGCCCTTCCGCCTTCGCGAAGATCAAGGTCGGCGCAATGAAAGACGGAACACTCACCGCCATGGAAACCGAAGTCTGGGGGACGGCCGGCATGGGCGGCGGCGTTCCGCAGCAGATTCCTTACGTGATCGATCGCATCCCAAACGTTCGGCTGACGGCCAAGCGTATCCAGACAAACCGCGGGCCTGCGGCCGCTTGGCGCGCACCCAATCATCCCCAGTCTTGTTTCCTCACCATGTCGGCGCTTGCCGATACCGCCGCTGCGCTGAAGATGGACGAGCTGGAGTTCTTCCTCAAGGCGGTCCAGCTCTCGGCGCGCGCGGAGGTGTACTCCGAGGAACTCCGGATTGCGGCGGACTTGATTGGCTACAAACAAAAAGCTCACTTGCGCGGTGACCCGTCCGGAGGCTCCGTCAAGCGGGGCTTGGGCATGTCCGTGCACACGTGGGGCGGTCGTGGGCACCCTTCCGAGTGCGACGTGACCATCAATCCGGATGGCTCGGTTGAAGCGAAGCTCGGCTCGCAGGACTTAGGCACCGGCAATCGCACGGTTATCGCGATCGTCGTCGCCGAGACGCTCGGATTGCCCTTGGAAGCGGTCAGGATCGAGATTGGACGCAACGCGTATCCTACCTCGGGCGGCTCGGGCGGCAGCACGACCGTGGGCGGTGTTTCGACTTCTTCGCGGTTCGCTGCGACGGACGCCTTGAACGCGCTCTTCGCGGTCGTCGCTCCCAAGATGGGAGTGCAACCCGACGCGCTGGAGGCGAATGGCGGTTACATTCGCCAGATCGACAAGCCCGACAATCGAATCTCCTGGCGAAACGCGTGCGCTCTGCTCGGCGTTAACTCGATCACCAAACGTGGCGTCAACGTCCCTGGCGAAAGCGAAAAACAAGGCTTCATCAGCCAAGGCGTTGGCGGTGTCCAAATGGCCGACGTTTCGGTCGATATCGAAACCGGCGTCGCGACGATCAATGAGATGGTGGCAGTCCAGGATTGCGGCATGATCATTGATCTCAAAACAGCCGAAAGCCAAGTGTACGGCAGCCTGATCATGGGTGTCGCTTACGCGCTCTATGAAGAGGCGATTTACGATCTCAAAACCGGGCGGATGCTCAATGCCGACATGGAATTCTATCGGCTTTCGGGCCTGAAGGATGTGGGCAAGCTAAAGGTCCATATGATGACCAGCAAAGCCTACGACGATCGGGGCATCATCGGCCTTGGCGAACCGCCGGTCATCTCGCCGGGTGCTGCCATTGCCAACGCGGTCGCGAACGCGGTGGGCGTGCGCGTGCCGCACTTGCCATTAACTCCGGATCGCGTCATCGCAGCCTTGCAGAAGGGAGGAATCATCTGATGAAATCATTCGAATACGCAATTCCAAGCAGCTTGGAGGAAGCTTCGTCGTTGCTGGCTCAGAGCTGGGGCGAGACCGAAATTCTCGCCGGCGGCACCGACTTGGTCACTTCCTTGAAACAGCAGGTCACGGCTCCGAAGCGAGTCGTCAGCCTCAGAAACATCTCGTCCCTCAAAGGCATCACCGTCCAAAGACAATCGGTCCGCATCGGCGCGATGACAACCCTGGCTGATCTCACCGCGAACTCGGCGGTTAAAGAGCACTTCCCGGCATTGGTCAAAGCGGTGCAGGGCATCGGCAGCCAACAAATCATCTCCGCCGGAACAGTAGGCGGCGATCTCTGTCAGCGTCCCCGGTGCTGGTACTACCGAAATGGTTTCGGGCTCTTCGGCAAGCAAGGCGATACCTCGCTCGTGCTGGAGGGCGACAATCGTTACCACGCCATCTTTGGCAACGAAGGCCCGGCTTACTTTGTCAGCGCTTCGAGCCTCGGCCCCGCGCTCATTGCGCTCGGCGCGACCTTGAAAATCTCGGGAACGAAAGGAAAGACACGCGAAGTTGCCGCCAGAGAATTCTTCCGCACGCCCAAGAGTGAAAGCGAGCGTGAAACTGTCCTTCGGCCTAACGAGATCCTGTTCGAGATCACGATACCGATCAGAGGCCTGAAAAACGCGACTTACGAAGTGCGCCACCGGCAAGGGTTGGATTGGCCGTATGTGACCGCGACAGTGTCGTTCGCCCTCAAGGGAGGCACCGCGAGCAACGCGAGCGTGGTGCTTGGCCACGTCGCACCCGTGCCTTGGCCATCCGCAGCCGCCAGCAAAGCCCTGAACGGCGCCAGAATCGATGCATCGCTGGCCGCGAAGTGCGGTCAAGCTGCCACCGAAGGCGCGAAGCCGCTCAGCGGCAACGCGTACAAACTTCAACTCGTGAAAACCGCTGTGAAACGGGCGGTCCTAGACGCCGCCGCCGCAGCTTAGCGGAGGGTCGAATGAATAACGAAGAAACAGAGTTCAGGATTGAGGTTCCGTGCCGGCATCTTCGGAACAAAGAGATGTACTATCAGGAGCACGGCCAAGCGGACGACGAGTTCTCCAGCGGCCTCTTTTGGTGCGGAAAAACTCACGAGAGCTTCGGGCCCGACGGGCAGCCGAGCGGAAAAAACGAATGTTGCAGAGGACGGTCCTGTTATATAAGTTAAGCCCTGACGACTGATTCGTTCAGAGCTACCGACAGGACTACTATGCAAATTAAACTACTGACTTGCGCAATTCTCGCAACCGCGGCGCTCTCCTTGTTCGCCGCTAAACAGGCGTCTCCGACCGTTTCCGGTGATTATCTGGAAGTGCGCTCGTGCGACGTGTACACCGGGCCTTGTTTCGCCAATGCGGAAATGGGGCTGACGGGCAAAGAAGGTATCTTGGTTTGGAAGGTCCGCCAGGGAATTTGGCGAGGCACTTCCCTGGAGGGTTTGAGTGTCATTGCCGTGATCAAAACCGATGGGACACTCGGCGACCTGCGCTATGAGCCTCGCTCCGGGCGCGCGGTTCTCATCGTCGATGCCAAAGCGGATGCCCAGCAAAGGGCGGCTTTGACGGATTTGGCAAAGACGATGGCCGGCCGTTTGATTTCCGAAGTGTCGGAGGTCAAAAGCTCAGCCATCGAAATGACGGTGGGAGGCTGCTCCAAGGCGGGCTGTGCGTCTGTGATGGCCCCAAACCTCGTGGGCATTTCCACTCGATGCTTTGGTGACAAAGACCACATCTGTGGCAACGAAGACACCTTCTATCCGCCGCTGACCGACGTCGATGCGAAACCCGCATTCACAGAGCTGGCGGCCTATTCTGGCTCCGGGCTGGATCTCACCTGGCAGTCGGTCGGAACGCGGAGCGCGTTCCTCGGCACGTTCGGCATGTAAAACTTCCCGGTTAATTATCTCCGAAGGGCCGGAAACGATTGCGTTTCCGGCCCTTTTGTTTTAGCATTTCCCGATGATATGGCAACGAATGAGACGGTGAAAACGGCAATCCTTGCTCTCGCGTTTGTGCTGGCTTGTCGGTCGTTCGACTTGGCTGTCGGAGGAGAACCGGCCGTGAAAGTGGTTCAGAAGGACCCTCCGGCGGAGGTTGACTCCTCTCTCCGCAAGACGGTGAAGCCATCCGCCATTCAAGTCCTCGACGGTGACCAGCCCGTTTTCGAATTCTGGCTGAGCACTGAAGTTGCGTTGCAGTCCAAGCCCGAATCGGCAGCGAAAGCCATGGACGCGATTAAGCAGAGCGCGCTGCTTGGGCTGGCGGTTGTGAACAGCGATCAGAGGGACTACAAAGACGGCGAGCTTCCGAAGGGAGTTTATACGATGCGGTTTTGTCTCCAGCCACAAGATGGCAACCATTTGGGCACCGCAGAATTTAATTACTTCGCCGTGCTCGTCCAAGCCAAGAACGATCCCAAGCTGGAAAGCCTGGCCAATTACAAGGAGTTGGTTAGAGCCAGCCGCAAAGATACCGCCAATGATCATCCGATCATTCTTAGCCTCCGCCCTCCCTCATCCACGGACGGCGACCTCCCCAAACTCAGCGAGCCTGCTCCCGAGCACAAAAGTGTGAGAGTGAAGATTTCCGCTCGTGTCGCCGGCACCGGTGAAGAGTCGAGCCTGATCTTTGAGCTCGTCTTTCAAGGCAAAGGAAAGACTTAGACAGCCTCCCACCGGAGCGCGGGCGGTTCGCCCGCGAAATCCGCATGCCCGGTCGAGATTACGGGCGACCCGTCCATGCTTCGGCTGCCCCGCTGATTCGTAGCCGCCGAGGTAACGAGGCGGACCCCTCCGGTTCAAAACGAAATCCGCCTCCTCACGTCGGCGGCTACGGTTCATTTTTCCAGCGTGCGCGCTCGATGCGCCTCGATCCCTCTCCGCAACCAAAGATGTCGGCTGACAACAGGCTTGAACTCGCCGCCTCGCCTTGGGAACACTCCCGCTGTGCCGACAACTATCGCGCAGCAGAACCAGAACATCCCGGCCGGAAGAACCGGCGGCTTTCGCCGCCCATCGGCGACGCGACCGAGAGCGCACCACGGTTTGACCCGAGTCGCACTCGACACAGGATGGTGGGCGCGCCGAGGAGTCGGGAGGTTGTGGCCTTGTAGGTTGAGAGGCCCAGCGTCTGTACTCTGTGCCGGCGCACTGACGTTGGCCGGCCACGCTTTCGATTGGCAGCCTGAACTTGGAGCCAAGTCCGCTCAACTAGCTGTCTCGCTTTCGGGAAAACCAGGCTTCATCCAACTTAAACCTGCTGCTACTGGACTCACATTCACGAACCGCCTCGCCCAAAGCCGATACCTCACCAACCAAATCCACCTGAACGGATCGGGCGTGGCCGCGGGCGACGTGGACAACGATGGATGGTGTGACCTCTACTTTTGCGGTCTGGATGGGCCGAATGTTTTGTATCGAAATCGAGGGAGCTGGCGCTTCGAAGACGTGACAGCCTCAGCGGGTGTCACGTGCACAGACCTCGACGCGACGGGCGCCGTGTTCGCTGATCTTGATGGCGACGGAGACCTCGATCTGGTCGTGAATTCAGTCGGCGCGGGCACGCACCGCTTCCTCAATAACGGCAAAGGCAGATTCACTCCGTTGTCATCGAATTCTCCTCTGAATCCCGGCAAAGGTGGCACGACGTCCGCATTGGCGGACATCGATGGCGACGGGGATCTGGATCTGTACGTCGCGAACTACCGCACTACGACGATCCGGGACATGCCGAACACCAGGATGCGGGTCAACGAGGTGAATGGAAAGCTGGTTGTCTTGCGCGTGAACGATCGGCCTGTAACAGAGCCAGACTTGATCGGACGCTTCACGCTCGACTACAGCAGGAAGATCGTCGAACACGGCGAAGTGGACGTCCTGTATCGCAACGAGGGAAACGGTACGTTCATTCCCATCCCCTTCACAGGCGGTTCCTTCCTAGATGAAGCTGGCCAGCCTCTCCTGACGCCGCCATATGATTGGGGCCTTACGGTCGCCTTCAGAGACATCAATGGCGATGGTCTTCCGGACATTTACGTCTGCAACGATTTCAGCGCTCCGGATCGAATTTGGCTGAACATCGGCAACGGCCGGTTTCAAGCCATCCCACGGCTCGCGCTCCGCACCACCCCTCAATTCTCGATGGGTGTGGATTTTGCCGATCTCAACCGCGATGGCCACGACGAAATCTTTGTCGCGGACATGCTGAGCCGCTCCCACGAGAAACGCCACGTCCAGATCGGCGACATCATGCCGGTTTTTCTCAAGATCGGCGAAATTGAGGACCGCCCCCAGTATTCGCGAAACACGCTGTTTTTCAATCGGGGCGACGGCACCTACGCCGAGATCGGCCGATTCAGCGGAGTCGAAGCTTCCGAATGGTCGTGGTCGCCAGTTTTCCTGGACGTCGATCTTGATGGCTTTGAAGACTTGCTGATCACGACCGGTCATGAATTGGAGATGATGCACGCCGATATTGCCAAGCGCGCAGAATCCATGAAAGCCGGCAAAAAGCTTTCGTTCCAGGAACAACTGGCGTTGAGGCTCATGTTCCCCCGACTGAACTCTCCGAACGCGGCTTTTCGCAATCGCGGCGATCTGACCTTCGAGGATGTCAGTGTCGCATGGGGCTTTGACACTAGAGGCGTCTCGCAAGCAATGGTCCTGGCCGATTTGGATAACGACGGGGACCTGGATGTGGTGATGAACAATCTGAACGAGGTGGCCGGCGTCTATCGCAACGACGGTCCGGCCCCGCGCGTGGCGGTTCGCCTCAAAGGTCTTCCTCCCAATACCCAGGGCATCGGGGCCAAGATCCACGTGCTGGGCGGCCCGGTGCCCCAGAGCCAGGAGGTCATTTGCGGCGGTCGCTACTTGTCCGG
>JACQWK010000565.1 GCA_016209525.1 Verrucomicrobiota bacterium | reverse complement strand
GTGCATCCACAAGTTGTCGGTGGAGCGGCGCAACGGTCGTGCCTGTTTACCGGCGCGCGGCCTTCCAGGCCGCAGCAGCTTCGCCTGTCTTGCGAGCCTGACGAGGATTTCGAAGCAATCGGGAAGCACGCCCGTGCTGCGGCCTGGAAGGCCGCGCGCCGAAACCCACCGACAACTTGTGGATGCACTGCGACTCGCGCCGGACGGCCCTTGGCAGCTTGCTTAGTCCAGCGGGGTTAGCTAACCTGGGGTTATGACAGTCAACATTCACGCCGCCAAGACGCGGCTCTCGGATCTGGTCGCCCGCGTGGAAAAGGGCGAACGCATCATCATCGCCCGCGCGGGCAAGCCTGTCGCTCAACTCGTGCCGGCGCCCAAAGCCCGCCGCCGCAGTTTGCCGCCGGACGACCCGCTATTGAATCTGGACCGGTTCGGCTTTGACGGGCCGGGCGGCAAGCTGACGTCCAAGGAAATCGATCGGATCGTCTATGGCGCGTGAGGTCTTCGTGGATTCGTCCGGATTGTACGCGTTGGCCGACCACCGTGATCCCGCTCATCCAGCAGCCAGACAGTGTGTCCACCGGCTGGCTTCGGGCGGCGTTCGGTTGCTCCTGACCGACTACATTCTGGATGAAGCGGCCACGCTGGCCAAGGCCAGGGCTGGAGGCATGGCCGCATTGAAATTGTTGGAGATCGTCGAGCAGAGTGACGCATTCGACATGGTCTGGATTGGCCAGGAACGGTTTGAAGCCACCAAGACCTTCTTCCGCAAACACGCCGATCACGAGTACTCGTTTACCGACTGCACCAGCTTCGTCGTGATGCGTGAACTGAAAATCCGAGAGGCGCTGACGACGGACCGTCATTTCGCGGAAGCCGGGTTTCATCCTCTCCTGCCTTTGGCTTGAGGGAATGTTTGGAAAACTTGGCTTATGAAACCCGACTCGATTCTTGAAGAACTCTGGAAGATCAAAGACGAGCTGGCACGGGAGGCGGGTTATGACACACACCGCTTCTTCGAGAACTTGCGCCAATGGGAGGCCGAGCATCCGCATGATGGGCCGGTCGTGAGCGGCGCGGAAGAATTGCGTCAACTGGTTTCCGAAAAAGAGCGCGAACGCGCAGAGTCATCGTCGCTTGCTTTGAAAGAAGAACCGCCGCGCAAGAACTGATTTCAAGAACGAATTCATTGCCGTGCCCGACCAAGTCAATCATCCGCAGGAATGTGTCTGCGCCATCATGCGGCAAAGTTGAGTCCGCACTGCTCCCGCGATGTTCTGGCGGATGTCTTCGCCAATACATTTCGCCACCAGTTGCGTGGAAGCGGGCGTGGATTTCTCCGAGCTGAACTGAAACGCAAAGGCCGACAGATGAAAAAGCGGAAACACGCCATCCCATCCGCCACACCGCCGCCGCCGTCGCCTCCGGCCATATCGGTCCCCAGGGATCGCCGTCTTCCGGCTCCCCAGACCTACGAGCACTGGACGGCGGAGGAAGAGCGGCTCCTCGGCACACGGCCTGACCGCGAGCTTGCCCAAGTCCTCGGACGCACCGTGCGCGCCATCGAATCACAGCGCCACCGACTCGGCATCTATCGCCAACCCTCCATCCGGCTCAAAACCCGGCGTTGGAAGCCCGCCGAGATTGCCCTCCTGGGCACCCGTCCCGACCCTGAACTCGCCACCCGCCTGGGCCGCTCGGAGGGATCGGTCCGGGTTCAGCGGCGCAAGAAGGGCATCCCTGCCTTTGACCAACGCCGTAGCGCCAACGCCCGCAAATCGCATCCCCTCAACCCGTGGACCCCGCGCGAGAAAGCCCTCCTCGGAACCATGTGGGATCGCAAGCTGGCGGCGCGCATCGGCCGCTCCGAAATCTCGGTGCGCATGCAGCGCCTCAAGATGGGAATCCCTGCTTTTGGCCAGTGGCACTCACGCCCGCACGCGGAGCCTACGCCGCGCCACCGCCGTAAAACAACCAGATCCTGACCGATGCCCAAATCCGGCTTCCAGCTTCCCGCTCTCACGAACACCCTCGGCCCTGACGGCAAGCTTTGGGCTTGGATCGGGAAGTATGACGACTTCCTCGGCTACATGGCTTGGGTGATGGAATCGCTCAAGGCCGGCGAGAAAGGTTTTGAACCGTTGTGATTATGCGAAGGCCATTTCGACTCCTCACCCTGGCCCTCTCCTCGTTCGAGGAGGAGAGGGTAAGGAGCGCGACGGTGTGCGCAGCACCAGTCGCAGCGTGTGGCAGCAACGGGGGCCGCAAGCTTCACCGGCGGCTGGCCTTCAGCGGCTGGTCTCCGACACAGCCGCGCTCCGCAACTTACGACTCAGTTCGCAAACAACTCGCCGATGCGCGCCGGGCGGCGTTGAAGATTTGTCGAGGGATTGGAATCCGCAACGAATCCACTACACTGAAGCCATGAGCACATTAACCAAGACGCTGATTGAAGAAATCCAATCCGCACCGGAAACTGTCCAGCGCGAAGTGTTCGACTTCCTCGTGTTTCTCAAAAGCAAGGAGGCCGCCCGCCATGAAGGCCGCGAGGATTTGCTGCCCCTGGCGCAGACCGCTTGGGCGGCCGATTGGAACACGCCAGAGGAGGACGAGGCCTGGCGCAATTTGTGAGTGGCGAAGCGGTCGTCGTGCCCATCCCGTTCACCGTTCATTCCAGCGCCAATGCTGGAAAGCAGATTCTCGCCGGCCGGCGAAAATTCAGCTCCGCGCGGACCGGTGTCCGCCCAATTTCCGCCGGGCGGCGGAAATGTTGCCTTCGCCGTGGCAGGAGCAAGAGACTCGAGGCCGCAGAATTTCAGATTACGGATGTCCAATCATTGGTCATGGATGGACCCGCTCTCTCGCTCCCTCCTTCAATCTTCATGCCGCCAAGACGCGGCTTTCGGACCTGGTCGCCCGCGTCGAAAAAGGCGAGCGCATCACGATTGCCCGGGCGGCGCGGAAGAAGCTCGAAGGCCGGGGAAAGCTGGCAAATGTCTCCGATTGGTTACAGAATCGCCGCATGAAAAAAATCGCTGCGTTCAAAGTTCTGGAGAATGACCGTATCTGGCTCCGGTTCGACGACGGTGTGCAAGGCGAAACAGACTTCACGCCCAACGTTGGGCGGGGCGTTTTCGCCCCGTGGGCGAATTATTCTTTCTTTCGCCAAGCCGCCATCGGCGAGCAAGGCCGGACCCTCGCTTGGCCCGGCGAATTGGATTTCTGCGCCGACGCCCTCTGGCTGCAAGTGGCTGGGAAACGGCCCGAAGACCTCTTCCCGAGCTCCCGCACCGAACGCTCCGCCCAAGCCAACGCTTAGCCGCTTCTTCGATCGCCCATGGACCCCCTTCCTCTTTCGCTCCTCAACGACTTCCTCTACTGCCCGCGCCGGGCGGCGTTGAAAGCGATTGAAGGTTGCCGGGAGGAGAACGAACACACGATCCTCGGCGATCTGGCGCACGAGCACGCCGATTTGCCCGGCTACGAAGTGGCCAAAGGCGTGACGCTGCTGCGCGCCCTTCCCGTCTGGTCCGAGCGGCTCGGGCTCTCCGGCAAATGCGACATCGTGGAAGTGGAAACGGGGAGCGCACGCGCCCCGCGTGCTGCCGAAGGCGCCTCGCCTTCGGCTTTCGGAACTGTGGATGCCGGGAAAGTACTCGGCGAGGCGCCGAACACAGCACGCGGGGCGCGTGCGCTCCCCGTGAAATCGATGCGCCCCGTGGAATACAAGAAAGGCAAACGCCGCCAGTTCGAGAACGACGACGCCCAACTTTGCGCCCAGGCGCTCTGTCTGGAAGAAATGTTCGGCATCGCCATCGAGCGCGGCGCGGTGTTCCATGCCGCCAGCAAGCGCCGCCGCGAGGTTGAATTCAACTCGGAGTTAAGAAAGCTAACGGAGGATGCCATCCACGGGTTGCACGCTTTGCTGGAGCAATCGCAAATCGCAAATCGCAAATCGCAAATTCCAACCCGGTTCCCGGGCAGTGGTCCGGCTTCGTTCATGGCCTCGCTACAGGG
>JACQWK010000564.1 GCA_016209525.1 Verrucomicrobiota bacterium | reverse complement strand
CGCAGCCGTCCTCGGCTGCGAGTTCGAGCGGCGTCTCGCCGCCGGGCCGCGTCCGAGCGGGACGCTCGGCGAACTCGCAGGCGAGACGCCCGCGCTACCGACAACCGGTGGATGCACTGGCGGGAACCTCCGGGGTCGCTTGGACACGTGAAGTTGCCTTAACGTCCAGATCGAGATATTCTCCTTCCAAGTGAACGACCGAGCGCCAAAAACATTGCACGCCTATCCGGCATTGGCGGCAGCGACCATGGGCCTCATTTCATTATGCAACCAGGAAGCGCTGGCGAGCGAGCACAAGACTCCCCTCGGAAAAGATGCTTCGGAACCACCCTCAACCCTCAACTTTCAACCCTCATCTCACTCCCACTGGGCCTTCCAACCGGTCCGCCTCCCCCCTCTGCCAGCGGTCAAAGATCAGGCATGGCTGCGTTCTCCAGTGGATGCGTTCGTGCTCGCCAAGCTCGAGGGCGCCGGCCTCAGACCTGCGCCGGCCGCCGATCGCCGGACTCTGATTCGGAGGGTTTATTTCGATTTGATCGGGCTGCCACCGACGTTTGAAGAAGTCGAGGCTTTCGTCCAAGACCCCTCGCCCGAGGCTTTCAACGCCGTCATGGATCGCCTCCTCAGTTCACCTCGTTACGGTGAGCGCTGGGGCCGGCATTGGCTCGATGTGGCGCGTTATGCCGACACCAAAGACTTGGTTTTGCTGTTCGGAACGGATCGCATCCGCCCGTATGCCTATACCTACCGCGATTACGTGATTCGGGCATTGAACGAGGATCTGCCCTACGACCAGTTCCTCCACGACCAATTGGCCGCCGATCAGATCGAGCCGAACGTCGGGGCCTGGCGCCTGGCCGCCATGGGATTTCTCACTTTAGGCCGCCTTTACGACAACAATCTCCACGACATTTACGACGATCAAATCGACACGGTCAGCCGGGGCCTGCTGGGGTTGACTGTGGCCTGCGCGCGCTGTCACGACCACAAGTATGATCCCATCCCGACCGAGGACTATTATTCGCTCTACGGCGTCTTCGCCAGCAGTGAGCGGCCATTGGACTTGCCGCTGATCGAAAAACCTCGGCGATCCCAAGACGTTGCCGACTTCGAAACGAAGTGGGCTGCCAAAAGAAAGGAACTTCAAGACCACGTGGACGCCCAGTTCCAGGAACTGACGGAGGCCGCTCGGCAGCGCGTCGGCGATTACCTTTTGAAAATCGCCACCGAAAAACCCGATCCACTGGAGAACACCGTGTTCTTCCTGTCGCTGTCTCCCGATGATTTGCGGCCCCAATTCATCTCCCGTTGGCGGCGTTATCTGGAGCGAAACGCCCGGCCAACCCACCCTGTGTTTGGTCCGTGGCACGACTTGATGACGCTGCGCGATGACGAGTACGGAACCAAGATGGAAGCCGTGCTCAACCGATGGAAGACCAATGAATGCGGCACGGCCGAAGGACAGTTGAATCCCCTGGTGCACGAGATGCTTGCCACGGCCCGGTTTGCCGGGCGCGGTGACGTGGCCCGTGCCTATGGGGCGCTTTTCAATGCGGTTTATCAAGGACCTCCCGGTGGGGCGAGACTCCGGTCGAGCCCTGACTTCCCTGCGGGCAACGATTCCAGGGCTCGACAGGAGTCTCGCCCCACCGAGCAACTGGTTCATGGCCCCGATTCCCGCCCGAAGGGCTCGGAGGTTGCCCAGACAGGGAGCATTCGCGAAGACGCTGCCCGCGATCAGCTCCTGGCCATCCTGACAGGTCCGGAGAGCCCGACCCACTTTCCGAAGCGCAACACCTCACTCTACATGTCACGCGTGCCCAAGGACAAGTTTGGCGGGTTGGTCAAAGAATTGGACAAGCTTGCGGTCGCGGCCACGAATGCGCCCGCGCGAGCGATGATCCTGTCCGATTCATCGGAGCTTTATGACCCGCACGTCTTCGTTCGTGGGAATCCGGGCAATCCCGGACAAAAAGTTCCGCGCCGATTCCTGCGCGCTTTGGAGGGGGATGACCGCCGTCCGTTTGCACAAGGCAGCGGCCGCCTCGACCTCGCCAAAGCGATCACTTCGCTGGAAAATCCGTTGACGGCCAGAGTGATTGTCAACCGTGTCTGGATGCATCACTTGGGCGAACCTCTGGTCAGCACGCCCAGTGACTTCGGGACACGCAGCGCACCCCCCAGCTATCCGGAATTGCTGGATTACCTTGCCTGGAATTTCCAGCGCGACGGATGGTCCCTTAAGAAATTGCACCGGTTGATTCTGCTCTCCAACACGTACCAGCAGTCGAGCCGCGACCGCGCGGAATGCCGCCGGGTCGATCCTGATAACAAGCTTCTTTGGCGGTTCCAACGCCGGCGGCTCGATTTGGAATCGATGCGCGACGCCTTGCTCGTGGTTTCAAGCAGACTGGATTGTGCGATGGGTGGACGGCCGGTGGATGTCGCGGGCGATCCCGGGAACCGGCGACGCACGATTTATGGACTCGTGGACCGCCAGGATTTGCCGGCGCTCTTCAGGTGCTTTGATTTTGCGAGTCCGGACCAATCCGCCGACCGCCGCCCCCAGACCATTGTGCCGCAGCAGGCGCTGTTCGCGATGAATTCGCCGTTCGCCCTAGCGCAAGCGAAAGCTTTGGCGGACCGGGTGAAAGCGGGAAAAGCGGGCGACGAATGTGCGCGGATTCATGCGCTGTACCGGCTTGTTTTCTCACGCGAACCACGCCCGGACGAAATCCAAAGCGCGCTCCGCTTTCTCGAAACCACCGCGAGCGAATCTTCCTCGGCGGAGAGTGACTCCTGGGATGCTTGGCAACAATTTGCCCAAGTGCTGCTGATGAGTAATGAATTCATGTTCGTCGATTAAGGATGAATGGATCAAAGCCATCCGGCGCTTTCGACGTTTTGGGCAAATCCTACTCGGTTTTTCGGCCAGCGTCGCCTTCCGCCTCACCCCGGCCCCACTGTTGTTGAATTAAGAATGAATTCGACTCCATCCCGAGCAGGTCTTGCTCTTACTCTTACTCGTAATCTTAATCTCTCCAGGGAGTTCGGGGGTAAGAGTAAGAGCACGATTAAGAGCAAGAAACGGCCGGTTGACCTTAATTCAACAGCAGTGCCCCAGCCCTCTCCCTCAAGGAGAGGGTGGATCGCTGCCCGCGCCGGGATAAATCCCCGCGTGTCGGATGTCCCGACCGACAGAATCACGACTCTCCCTCTCCGTTGGGGAGAGGGCGGGGGTGCACTGCTGTTGAAT
>JACQWK010000555.1 GCA_016209525.1 Verrucomicrobiota bacterium | reverse complement strand
GGCTCGAGCTAGACGCCGAGAAAGAGCAATTCGTCGGCAGCGGCGACCTGGTGGCCAAGGCCAATCAGCTCGTGACGCGCGAATACCGCCCGCCGTTTGTTGTGCCGGAGAACGTGTGAAAAGTGCCGTGAGCCCCTGGCCAGACACCAAGGCACTTCGCCAACGCGCTGCGCAAGAACTCGAATTCAGTCCATTTGATCGGCTGCACGCTTTGCGCGTTAACGTAGCTCTGTTCCCTCAGCCACGGCACGCGCGGCCAACGTGACTTCGTCCGGGGATTGGTCGGAATGGGCGACGTGCCGCTTGGTTCTTGACAGTAAGGCTGGGAACGCCGTTCCTTGAAGCATGGCGCATAAGAAACGAAAATCCACTCCGGCGGCCATTTCCAAGGCCGTACGCGAGGTTCGCGTCGAGTGCAGCCGGATGACGGAGGCAGAGTGCGACACGGCGATTGAACGACTTTTGAAGCATGCCAGAGACAGCGGGGCAATCATTCAGCGCCAACAGCGACTTCCTGCTTGATCGAATCTGCCCAGGCCGGTGCGGCGTTTCTCGTCAGCCGGGACAGTCACCTAAAGGACGCTCAGCATGAGATCATCGCCGTCGAGATCGGCCGCCAAACGAATCCGTCCGTTTTCGACTACGCCTTCAAATGTCGTCACGTTCATACCAACCCTCGCTCGTCCTTTCTTTGAGGAACGGCATTCTCATCCGGTCGTGCCTACTGGACCAAGCTGCAGCGAGTTTTCCCTCACTCTCCTTGACGGCATGAGTGCATTTCGCCCGGAGAACCCCCCTCGAATCCGTGACCGGGCAACTTATGGAAGCTCCAACCTCACCGCGCGCCCGGCTTCAAGGCGCTGAAAACATAAAGCTTGTAGTCCTTCTCAAGAACTGACCCCTTTTAAGAACTGACCCCTTTTATTTTCTTCCATTCATTATGGCTTCCGGGCAGGACTTCCGCCCGGTTTATCGGAAGACGGCAGTGTGGATTGTAGAATGGTATCGAGATCTTTCAGCAATGTCGCTGGCTTCGGCGGGAGCCGGCCTGCTTCCCTGAAACGCAGCAAAATTTGACGCGCGCGGCCCACGTCTTGGCGTGCGGAGGAAAGCATGGCGTTGTCTGCAAGCGACTTGGCAGCGCGGTGTAAACCGAGCGCTCCGCGGGCATATACCTCAGCCCATTCCACACTGTTGGTCAGGCGTTCGATCCAGGGTCGGGCCAGACGAACTTCCTCGCCGTAGGCTTCCGCCGCTTCCCGCCACTTTTTCTGCTTCTCGAAAACCGATGCTGGCCGCTCATGGCTGAAGGCGAAGTCCCGCTGTCGCCGGACATTGGTCGCGTCTTGGGCGGCAAGTTTTTTGAGGATACTTTGGCTTTGGCGATAGGCCTGTAAGGCTCCGGGCAAATCGCCCTGGTCAAGGAGCACATTGCCTTTACTGTCCAAACTGACCGAAAAGTTTCGCTGCCATTCGGCATTTGTTGGGTCTTTGGCGGCGAGTTTTCTGGCGATATCCAGCCCATTTGTATAGGCTTGCAACGCGCCGGGCAAATCCCGCTGGAAGTCGAGCGCATTGCCGACGTTGATGAAGCTATGCAACAGGACCTCTTGCCATTGGGCATTTGCTGGCTCTTGGGCGA
Organism: Verrucomicrobiota bacterium; assembly: GCA_016209525.1. GTDB lineage: Bacteria > Verrucomicrobiota > Verrucomicrobiia > Limisphaerales > SIBE01 > VHCZ01. The sequence goes on along the minus strand of JACQWK010000555.1, from coordinate 4,619 downwards.
CGAGTTTCCCGGCGACATTGAGGCCTTCACGAAAGGCCTGCAATGCGCCGGAAGAATTTGTCTCTTCTAGGAGCCCCTCACCGACCCTCCAGAGGCTGAGCCAAAGGTCATGCTGCCACTCGAGATTGGTCTGGTCTTGGGCGGCGAGTTTCCGGGCGATATCCAGGCCGTATTGATTGGTCTGCGATGCGCTACGCCAATCGCCCTGAGCTTCGAGCACGCCACTGATCATGCCGCTGACGGCTAATAGGTGCCTCTGCCAATTGGGATTGGCGTGGTCTTCGGCGGCAAGTGTCTTGAATATCCGCTGGCTTTCGCGATAGGCGGTTAATGCACTGGACAAGTCCTCATTTTCCTCGAGTACATTACCGAACTTGACAGTGGTGACTGCAAGATCCTCCTGCAACTGGACATTGGCTGGGTCTTGCGCTGCGAGTTTCCGTGCAATGGCAAGGCAAGTGGTATAAAAGGCCGACGCACCAGCCAAATCACCGCGGGCTCGCAGTCCATCGCCTAGCTGCGCGAGGTTGACGATCCGTCTGTGCTGGAACTCTGGTGGATCAGTCTCGGAGCTTAAGCGTTGATGATAGGCCATGACACGACGATTCACATCACTCATCAGACCAAGTCGACCCAGTGGCTTCAGCTTGTCCCGAAGTTCGAAGATCATGAAATTGATCAAGCCCTCCGCCTCCAGACGCGCCTCGAACGCTCTCGTTTGAGCGCGTTTGGCGAGGCGGGACTGCCACCAGGCCAGTGCTCCAGCGGCGAGCGCAAGCACCGCTACCACCAGCGCCACCAGCGCCATCTTTCGGGCGCGGCTCAATGCGACAGCCAGCTCTTCGGCGTGTGCGCGCTCGTGTGCGGCCTCGGCCTCCAGACGGTGACGCTTTTCCTCGTCCGCCCGTCGGGCTTGGCGTTGCGCCACGACACCGCAGAGGCGGTCATGGACGAGTTCAAACCGGACAGACCCGTCGCCACGACGCTCGGGGCGCAGCAGATGGGCATCGACCAACGCTTGCAACGATGGCGACACCGGAATGTCGGACAAACTGTCGTTCGTGGCAAAATCTTGTTCGACCTGGTCAAGCGGCAGGCTTTGGGGGTAGCCGCCGGGGGTGACCAGCCGATTTTCGCTCTCCAGGTATTCCCGCAATCGTTCGGGTACGCGGGTCATTGCCTCCTCGTAGAATTCAGTCAAGATAAACTCGGCATTCGTGTTGGCGAGTGCGGGCGTGAGGCTGCCGCCGGTTTGCTCCAACGCGCGGCGGTGCAGATCTTTCAGCATCACGCTGAGCAGGAATGGATCAACTGGGGCCTCCGGATCGCGTGCCGCGCTTCCGCCCCGGCCTGCGGCCATGCAGTTCAGGATGGCGGCGACAGTTGCATCGGGATCCGAACCCAGCAGGCCGGAGTACTGCGCCAAAGGTTCGGTGATGATCTGCCGTGCCTGCTCAAGGTTGAAAGGTCTCAGCCGCATCTTGTTCGCATCAACGCCTGGCAGCCAGGGTTGCAGGGCTGGCAACTCGGAAAGAGCGTCTTCACGCAGCGCGATCAGCACCCGAAGGGGCACGGGCTCGAAACCAAACTGGACGGCTTCGCCTGCTTCAATCGCTGCACGCACTGGGACTGGAATACGGTTCTCTATGAGGTCGGAGAGTTCTTCGACAAATCGCGCCGCTGGCGTGTCGCGCTGGGCCGCCGACCAGCCGACACGACGGAAGAGGTCCTCAAACTGATCAAGCACCAGCACGGGTGTGAGCCGCTGGTGATCCCCGCTCCAGAACTCAGCCCCGGGACGGTGAAAGTACTCCCAGAGCGTGTCACCGTCGCGTAGGGCCGGAGCTGTAATGTGGTGCTTGGCCGCCTGCTCCTCGATGAGCGCTAGCAGCACGGTCGTGAAATCCAGCGCGTCCTCACGGAACAACTCCCGTGCGGCGATTGGGAAAGCGCCGGCCGCCCACATCCGCGGAAACAAGCCGGCGAGGAGCAGCGAGCTTTTGCCATGGCCGGATTCACCGAAGAGCAGGCTAAACCTGTCGCGGCGCACGATTTCGAATAACTCGTCAATTACCTGGTTCCGCCCATGAAAGAGCGCGGCATCATCCTCGGTGTAGGTGATTGGGCCGAGCCAAATTCGCGGGGTGTTTGTGGCGGGCGCTGGCATAATCTCAGAAGGCAGCGGCACCACCGGCCCTCTTGTAAGCCGCCTTCAGGCGCTCAAGATCTTCTTGCTCCAGAGGCCCGCGAACTCTAGCGGCACCTTGGCTGGCTACAAGACGCGCGCAGCACTGTTTTACGAAGTCTTGGTGCTCGGAAGATACGTCCGCGTGAATCAAAGGGAAGAGGAACGGGCGGCCACGGACGGCCTCGGCACGCTTTTCGGCCCATTCCCATTCCCGGAAGTAGTAATGCTCGCCTGGTCGGGCGCTGTTGGGCGAGATCAACGGCAGAAAGAGACGGCACTTGGCCACGGCGATCTGAAGCTGAGGGTCCCAGGGCTCACCGCCTTCTAGCCGCGCCTTGTCGAACCAGACGGGAAGTTGGAGGGTGGTCAGTTGTTCGCAAATCTGGCGAGCCCATGTCACGTCTTTGCTGGCGTAGCTCAGGAAAATGCAGCGCTCGGGACGTTGCCGTGAGTCGTCCAGCACGGCGCCAGCTTCCTCCCCGATTCCCAATCTGCCGTGCCGGGGATGTGCCAGCCAGCGCTGGTGAAGCTCACCCACGAACGCGGCGGCGTCGCCCGACTGGTAGAGACACGTCCCGCTGCTTTGTTCGTGCAGGAACGTCACGAGCGAGGCATCCCGTCCAGTCTTAGTTCGCCCGTCGGCCAGTGTCTCCATGGTCATCGTGGGATCTCGTAGCCCCTTGCCCTTGAGCACGCGCACAAACGTAGCCACGAGGCAGTCTGGCAGCGTGGAGCCAAGAATAAGCACATTGCGATCACGAATGCCGGTCGTGAGCAGTTTAGTCTGCCCTTTGCGTTCAAGGCAAGCGACGATGATTTCGAGGCGGTGAGCATCCGACAGTGCACATTCCGGGGCGCTGTCCAACCTGCCGAACAGATGGAAGACAACGGTCCCTGCGCCTCGCTGGGCTGGAGGCTTCCAACCCACGGGCAGGTCATTCGTGTCTTTGAGGCGTGAATTCAGCAGTCGCGTTCCGGGGCCATTCCAGTCGGGTGCCGACACTCTAGCGGGGTCCTCTTCGCCGCGGTTGAGCTGGATGGCGAGAGCGAGCAAGCCATCCGTCGTCGCGGCGACAAACAGCGGGAAGTCCACGGTGGCAGCGAGCCAGCGCAGCGGTTCATTGAGAAAGAGATCGCCCGGTTCCGGCGGCTGGCCCGCGGCGCGGCGGCCTTCACTGTAGGCGACGCGGCGCAGGAGTTCGCGATGCATGGAGCGGAGATCTCTGTAAAAAGCACCATCGTTTTGTGAACGCGCCTCGTCGTTGAGCACCTCCAACGATGGTGCCATGGGCCGGCCCAGCTCGCGCGCCAACTCCTCGGCAAGGATTTGCGTGAAGGATCGTTCTACGCCTCCGACGATCACCTGACTCAACTCCTCGCCGACAACCGGCACCACCGAGCGGTCGTCCACGAGCCAGTCTAGAAGTTGAGGCCAATGTGCATCCTGAAAAAGCATCGAGTCACGCGGGATTAATCCATGCAAAGTAAAGCAAACCGAGGCTGCGGTGACAAGCATGATGTCGGCGTGTGTGGTGCAAGGCTCACAGGTCCTGATCCGTAATCGTGATTTTGGGAGTGAGGAGGAATTGTAAACGGGTCACCAGTTATTAGTCAGCGTAGGTGGTCTCGTGATTTAACCAACCGCTCTTTTGGAATCCAAGACTGGGTGCCGGGCCGCGCAAGGCCTTGGCCAACGATTCCGCCAGGGCTTCAAGGTCCTCTCAATGGCCCGCTCCTTCATCCGACGGAGGAGTGGGCGAGAGGGAGAATTTCCTGAAGACTATCCTGGCTTGGCGCCCCGAACCGTAGGAGCCGACAACCGAAGGCGCTGAATTCTGAATGAGGAGAAGTGAGCCTCCTCACGGCGGCTCCTACCTGGCCCATGGAGCCTTGCAATTTTGGCAGCTCAACTTTCGTCGTTTTTCGCGCGGGCGTAACACCACCGATTCGCTACAGCCACTTCTTGCGCACTTCCAAGTGGATCAGCGGGTCAGCTCCAGGCTCCCCCTTGGCCTGCTTCTTTTCGCTGTCCCATTCGATCGGTTTGCCGTAGCGCAGGGCCACCATGCCCACCATGGCCACCTCCGCAATGTCCGCGCTGGAGACGAATCCCTGGAACGTCCCGGCCCCGCCTTTTTTGCAGGCGTCGAGCCATTCCTGCATGTGGTCCCGCGGGGCGCGCGGCAACGCGGCCGCGACCGCCTTGCACGCTTCATGTCCGAGGACGCCGCGGCCTTCGGATTCACCTTTCATCTTCACCATGCCGCGCACGCCCCAGGCATCCGAGCAGAGCAGGCCTTTTTCGCCGGCAAATAACACTCCGTTGGTGGGCACTTTCCCGTAAGTCGAAACCAATTCCTTGCCCAGTTCTGCCGGAGGTCCCGCCTTGGGGCCGTCGTGCCACCAGACCGTCACGGGGGCAAACTGGCCG
>JACQWK010000554.1 GCA_016209525.1 Verrucomicrobiota bacterium | reverse complement strand
CTTCCATGCCGCAGCGGCCGCACACGGAAGGCGAGGCTCGGAGATTTTCGGGCAGCTCGTTATTTTGGATCCGCTGCGGCCTGGAAGGCCGCGCGCCGTTTTGGTTGCGGCTTCGCCGCGCTGCGCCGTATCGCAGGATCGCATCCTGCAGGGCTCGAAAAATTCCAACACGTACGGAATTTAGCAACGCGATGCCGATTGCAAATCGGCGGTACGGCAGACTGCAAGTCTGCGCTACATGCCTCGCGACTCCGCTCAACAAGCACACGGAACGAATCCGCCGTTGCGCGCAAGACTCTTTCTTCGGCTTGGGTCTGCCGAAGAACAACGAGAGAACCCGGGTTAATAGAATCACAAATCGTTTGTGCAAAGGCCTATCGGCGGCGGACTTACCGCCTCGGAATGCAAGACGCCATCAGTGTCTGGTAGGTTACGAGCGCGATAGCTGTTTGTCACTGCGTAAGCTCACTGGAGCCTCGTTGGTCTGTCCGCAACCGTCGGCGTGGCGAATGGCGTAGAGCCAGCCTTCGGGGACAATTGAGCATTGGTAATTGGAGATTGGCTATTGGCTATTGAAGCCAATAGCCGCTAAGCAATTTTCAATAACCAATGACCAATTGCGAAGGCTCCACCGGCGGGTCGGCAAGAATGTGAGAGACTCCCGCCCCAAATGAGGTTCCTCGCAGGCGGGTCAAATTGAGACTCCCCCGATTGGTTGTTGCGCATTGCGCCCTTGAACTGGAGCGCCGGTCTCCGACCTGGCGCGAATCAGTGCGGCTTGAGAATCGCGCCGGATCGGAGACCGGCGCTCCGAGGTTCATGGGCAGAATTGCTGTCACTTCACCTTCGCCACTTTCTCCCACTTACCACTCTTGGCGGACTTCAGGACGGCGTCGCAAACGTACTGCGTTTCAAGCGCGTCTCGGAAAGTCGGTGACGCGGGCTTCCCGTTGGTCAAGCCTTGGAGAAAGTCGGCCACTTGATGGACGAAACTGTGTTCGTACCCGATTTGCAGTCCTGGCACCCACCACTTGCCCATGTAAGGATGTTCACCATCGGTCACGTGGATGGAACGCCAGCCGCGCACAGGGCCCTGATCGCGGTGGTCGAAATATTGGAGCCGATGCAGATCGTGCAAATCCCAGAAAATTGAGGCGTGCTCGCCATTGATCTCGAAGGTGTAAAGCGCCTTGTGGCCGCGCGCGTAACGGGTCGATTCGAAGGTGGCCAATGAACCGTTGCCAAATCGGGCCAGGAATGCGCAGGCATCGTCGATCCCAACCTTCTCGACCTTGCCCGTGAGATTGTGCTTGCGCTCTTTCACGAAGGTTTCGGTCATGGCGTTGACTTTGTCGATTCCGCCGTTGAGCCAGATGGCCGTGTCGATGCAATGGGCGAGGAGATCCCCGGTGACGCCGCTGCCGGCGGCTTTGACGTCCAATCGCCAGAGTCCGGTTCCGCCTTGAGGCAAGTCGGGGTTGATCGTCCAGTCCTGGAGGAATTTGGCGCGGTAGTGATAGATGCGGCCCAAGCGGCCTTCGTCGATCAGTTGTTTGGCGAAGGTGACCGCGGGCACGCGCCGGTAATTGTACCAGACCATGTTGGCCACTCCGGCTTTTTCGACGGCTGCAACCATCCTTTTTCCCTCCGGCCCATCCATGGAAAGCGGTTTCTCGCAGAGGATCATCTTGCCGGCTTTGGCCGCCGCCGTGGCAATTTCCGCGTGGGTGTTGTTGGGTGTGCAGATGTCGATGAGCTCAATGTCCTCACGCTGGACGAGTTTGCGCCAGTCGGTTTCGACGGATTCGTAGCCCCACTTCGCCGCGAACGGCCTCACCTTGTCCTCGCTCCGCGCGCAAGCGGCCTTCAGCACCGGCTGGCATTCGAGGTCGAAGAAATTATTGACCTTGCGGTAAGCGTTGGAGTGAGCACGGCCCATGAAGCCGTAACCGATGAGTCCGACGTTGAGCTTTTTCATAGGGATTCTGTTTGCCGCTCCCCGGTGTGCTTGAACCGAGCCGTGACTTCAAGGAAGAAATACTACGCTGACCCTGCTCGTGCCGTCCGAAGGGTGCTTCCCCCTCACCCGGCCCTCTCCCCACGGGAGAGTGCATCACTCCCTCCGCGTTGGGCTAATCCGGGATGCCTGAATATTTCCGCGCCTGGCGAACCATTCTCCCTCTCCCGTGGGGAGCACTGCTGTTGAATTAAGGAATGAAACTGAGGATGCCGCGTGGATTTCTCCCTCTCCTCCCTTCGGAGGGAGGAGAGGG
>JACQWK010000553.1 GCA_016209525.1 Verrucomicrobiota bacterium | reverse complement strand
GCCACGACTGGCAGCGAGACGCCGCCAAAACCCGCAGCCGCGACGGCTGCGCTACCCACAGCTAAATACATATCTCCCTTGACGGAGAGGGCCAGGGTGAGGGGAACGGAGGCCAGTCAGATTCAATGATCCTCGACATCTTCCCCGCGGGATCAGGAGTCGCGACACTGGCGGAGTCCAAAACCTGGCGGACAAAGAGCGGTTGGCGGAAAGCTCATTTCTGGCGGCCGTTCGAGCTCAGGACAAACGCGCCCGCTTGACGCACGGCGGCCTCGAGGCTGCGTTCTTTCCTCAACCTCACCAACTCGTCCCGCTGCGCTTCGGCGAGGGCCTGGGGCGCTTGGCCCGTCTGATGGAAGCGTTCGTAGAATGCGCTCAGCATCTCGGCACTGGCCACGTCCCCGACCGGCCACAAGGTCATCAAGAGATTCTCCGCGCCCGCTTGGACGAAAGCGCGCCGGAGGCTCAGAATTCCTTCCCCGGATTTCTCGGCGCCAAACATGGCGTCGCACGCGGAGAGCACCAGCAACTCCGTTCCGTCCAAATTCAACAATCCCAATTCGTCCGCGGTCACGATCCCATCGTTTCCTGGTTCGGACGTCTCACCGCGCTCCCAGGATTCCAAGGTGACCTGCCCGCCGGCCAACGCGACCGCGCTCCGGTGTACGGGATTCGGCAGGAGCATCGGGCTCGGTCCGAGGCCGGTGGATGTCGATACCGACAGGACGGCCTTCGATTGGCCGGCGTTGCTCCGTTCAGGAAGGAGCTTGATTCCGCCGAGAGCGTCCCGCTGTGCTTCTGTAACTGCAGGGCTATCCGGCAAGGCAACGGCATGCGTGGCCAGATGCAGGATGCGAGGCGAGTTTACCGCCGCCAATTGCGCCTCACTCGAACCCGCGCCGCCGAACATCTTCACGGGCCAATTCCATTTCTTCGCCGAAGTCTCCAAGGAAACCGCTTCTCTGAGCGTTCCAGGAATTGGAGGCAACCTTACCGCCGCCAATGCTTGCCGATCACTCAGGGCAATCGGCAGGGAATGGCCGGATTGGTTGGTTGAAGACTGCGAAGCGCCGGATCGCTGGGCCGAGAACTCGGGGCTGCACAAGATAAGGACCGAACCGTTGCGCTCGGCCTTTCGTTCGCGCAATAGATCCCGGCCGCTCGCCACGTACGAGATCGCGTATTTTTGACCGAGGAAGTCGTTGTTTGGCGCCAGCAGAGTGGCGAAGGAAACAAAGTTCAACGCGCCGTCGGGGCTCATCAGCACGGCCTTGGTTCCTGCCGGCAGCGACGATTCCACCGGCGCCCAAAGCTGCTGATACAGGGTTTGGAGCGCCGCGGAAAGCTCATCGCTTGGTTGGGCGGTCTCCGTCTCCGCCGCACCTGAATTCTCGGATCGCGTTTCGGACGGGGAAGACTCGGCTTCCCTGCTGGGTGCTTCCTGTGACTGAATCGGCCTCCGCACGGCTTTCTGGTACTGGTCCACGTTTTGTTCGATGGCGGCGGCGTCCCCCAAGGGGACCCATTTGGGCTCGCCGGATGAGGCCAAGATGACCGCGCCGTAACGCGGCTCCCAACGGTCATCGCCGAGGCAATGGGAATAACGGACCCACTCAATCAAGGCGGCCTGCGCGGGGATGGCCTCTTCGACCTGTTCCACGGAGACATCCAGCGCGGCACGGGCTCGTCCCAGCCCTGTCAAGCGGTGGGCCAGGACGCGTTCCAACACATCAGCCTCCCTGGCCAGCCGCGTTTTCTCGGCCTGGCGGCGCTGCTGAGCCATTGGGCTGAAATCGTCCGGGACCTCAAAAATCAATTGCGCCACTTGGCTCTTGGTGGCTTGAAGTTCGTCGAACATCGCCCGGTCCTTCGGGTCGCGGATAGCTTGGGCGATCCGGTGATCCTCCAAGAGCGAGTCCACCACCAGGCCTTTGAAACGCAGGAGGGCCAAAGCCAGTTCCGGCACTGCTTGCAGCGACGCCGCGAGGTCGCACGGATTCAGCAGGTCACGGTAAGCCAAACGCTGCGGTTTGGACGCCCAGGTCAGCATCGCCGCCAGGAGTTTGAGCTTGGCGGCAACGGCCTGGCGGGCCAGCGGAATGCCCTGCGTGGGATCCCCCTGGCACACGTGAAGCGCGGCCAAATCGTTTAGGCTTTTCACAGAGTCCGGATGCTCGGGGCCGAGGGCTTTCTCGCGAATTTTGGAGGCCCGTTCAAGCAGGGGATCGGCTTTGGCGGGATCACCCATCGCCCGTTGGAGCGCGGCCTGCTTTTCCAAACTGTTGGCCGTTTCAGGGTGCTCCGGGCCGGGGGTTTTGTTGTTGATTTGAGAAGCCCGTTCCAGGAGCGGCAGCGCTTTTGCCGGTTCTCCCATTTTTTGGTGCAGCTCCGCCAGCTTGTTCAAGTTCGGCACGGTTCGAGGATCCTCCGCGCCAAAGGCACCTTCGGCAATTTTTAGCGCGCGCTGATACAGTGGCTCCGCCTTCGGGTGGTCCCCTTTGGCCGTGTGGAGCGCCGCGAGGCTGTTGAGAGTTGCCGCGATGCTGGGATCATCCGGTCGAAGCGTGGATTCCTTGAGCTGCAAGGCGCGCTGCAACAAGGCTTCCGCCTGGGTGTCGTCACGGAGGAGGCGGTTGACTTCGCCAAGGTCGTTGAGTGATTGAGCGACGGAGGGGTGATCCGGTTTGCGGGCTTTTTCGAGAATCTTGAGCGACCGCTCCAGGAGCGGTTTTGCTTTTGCGTAATCGCCTTGAGCCGAATTCAGCGCCGCCAAATTGCTGAGGCTGTCGGCCACCTCCGGATGTTCAGGCCCAAGCGATTTTTCTCTGATCTTCAAGGCGCGATCCAGGAGAGGTTCGGACTTGGTGAAATCGCCGGCCGCGGCGTGCAATTGGCCGAGGCTTTCAAAGGCGGCGGCCGTTTGAGGATGCTCGCCTCCATGAATCTTCTGGGTCGTTTTGGCAACCTGTTCGAGGCAAGCCTCGGCTTTGGCGAACTGCCCGACGTTCTGATAGTAATGCCCCAAGGTATCCAGGGTCTTGTTGACCTCCGGATGTTCGCCGCCGAGAACCTTCGCTTGATTTCGCAACGCTCGTTGCAGCAACGGCTCGGCGCGAGAGTAATCTCCCTGGCGCATCTCACGTTCCGCGGCCTGAAGGTCGAGGGCGGGCGGCGGTTTGGGATCATTCGGATCGAACGCGGGCTTCGGACTTCCGGTCACTTCTCTCGGCCTCCGACCGGGTCCCCGTTCGCCGGGAGACGGCTTGGCGCCGCCCGGTTTGTCGGGGTCTGAAGGAGTGGAGCCGGCTTCACGCTCCGGACCTTCGACCGACGGCGCTGGCTCGGCCTCCTTGACCTCCGGTTCATTCTTGTCACGATCGGCGGCGGACGGTTTCTCTGGGCGCGCCGCTCGTCCCATCCACCCCCCCTGAGGAGTTCGTGATTCCTGCGTGGCAGCGAACCGAATCAAAAGCACGAGGCCGACGACGCCAAGCAGGACAAGCGCTGGAAGAGCCAGAGGCTTCAGGAACCGCGCGCTGGTCTTTGCCACTTCGGCAGCGCCGGCCGCTGTCTGCTCGCCGGTGGAAGAGCCGGATGCCGCCGTATGAGCGGCCTCTTCCATCACGAGCGTGACTTCACCCAGGCGAAGCGTCTGGCCCGACTTCAACTCCGCGTATTCCACCTTCTCGCTATCCACCAGCATCCCGCGTTCAGGACTCAGGTTTCGAACGGCGATCGTCTTTGCCGTCACGACAATCTCGCAGTGATAAGGCGCAACGGAGGAGTCGTTCAGGACCATCTCGCTGTCCGAGGCGCTGCCGAGCCGGTACGCGCCGGTTTTCAGGAGGAACGATTCGTAAGGCGGCCCGATGGTTCTGAGTTTATACATCGCCTGGAAACACTGCGTTCACTGACAGCACTCTTCAGAACGCTTCGACATCCCATGCGCTGCGGTGATGCCGGCGCATTCCGAAAACAGGCGGATCGCTATGGCCGCCATGTCTCGCTTTATCTCAAAGCCGCGGAAGATAATCAATGGCGGATGCGAATGACGCTTGACCGTGTTTGATTGCCTGTTGTTTATGAACTGAGCCATAGCTTTTGACGGACTCCGATGTGCCATGAAAACTTATTCATCCTACCGCAATCTTCCGGTGCTCGCGGGCGTCTGCTCGATGCAAGACGCCATGCAGCCAGGTCTCTCCATCGAGGAATGCGTGCGGCGCCTGAAACGGTACCATTACGGGTTCAAACGCCTGCACCAAATCTTGACGGCGCGCATCACGGCCGAGCCGATCTACGAACTGAAAACAGCCTTCAGCCTCCATTCCCACCTCTGCGCCGAGCACGTCAGCGCCCTGAGGAAACGGGTCGGGGAAGTGCGCGAGCCGCCGCTGGGGCTGGAGGAAACACCGCATCCGGATCTGGAGCTCTTCTTCGACGAGATTCTCAGCTCACCGTCCACGGAAGATCTCGTCCTGGGGCTGTACGACAAAGCGCTCCCAGCGGTGCAAGAAGGCTTGGAGCGCCATCTGAAGGAAACCAACCCCCTGGCCGATCATCCTTCGGTGCGGCTCTGCCGATTCGCCTTGATGGACCTGAATGACATGCTGGACTTCGGCCGGAAGACAATCGCTTGCTTGATCGATTCCAAGCGGCGCGAGCAAGCCAAAGATTGGCTGTCGTTGCTGGACGATTGCTTGGCGAGTGCCGGGAGCCTGGACGGAACCCGTCCGCCACAAACCAAGACCATTCGTCGGCACTATTCGGCCAAGCCTTATCAGTACGATCCCAAGCCGCGCCGAGACGAGCGTTTCCCCGATCCCTACAACATGGGGGTGAACGCGGAGGTTTTTCTCTACGACCCCAAATACCCGCCGCAAACCAAGACGCTCATGATGTATTACAAGCGGCTCCGCGAAATCGACGTGCCGGAAATGATGGCGAGCATCATCACGGAAACGCCGAATAAACCTTGGGGATACTACCGCGACATGACGCGGCAACTCTGGGATGAAGCCCGGCATGCCATGATGGGCGAAGTCGGATTTGTGAACCTTGGCCTCGACTGGCACCAGGTGATGATCAACTTCACGTGGTCGCTGGCCTTGAACACGCAGCTCAAGCCCATCGAGCGCCACGCCGTGCTGTATTTCATCGAGCAAGGGTTGATGCCCAAAAACGGCAAACGATTCGAGTGGGAAGTCGGGCGGGCTTCGGGCAATCCGCTCGCCGCATTGTTCCAGGATTATGACTGGGCCGACGAAGTGTTGCACGCGAAGATCGGACGCGATTGGTATTTGAAGGACTTCAACAACCCGCAGGAGGCGGTTCGTTACGGCGATGAATGCTGGTCGCGGGTCCTCATGAACTGGAACAAGTGGCGCGAGGAGGGCCTCACTCAGCACCGCAATTGGTGGCCGGAAGTGTACCGCGCCGCTTGCGAGAGGTGGGGAGTCCAACCCGATCCGGAGGTGCTGGCTTACTCGACCACGTATGAGTCGGTGCGGGCGGATCTAAAGATGATTTCAGCCTCCGGATAAGACTCTGTCCGAAAATTCGTAGCAGCCGACGTAAGGAGGCTCTGGCCGAAGGCGGCTTGGAGCGCTTCCAAGCCCAATGGACGTGCATTGAGACCATGAACCCATCCATCGGTGGGGCGAGACTCCCATCGAGTCCTGACTTCTTTGCCAGAAAGGATTCCAGGGCTCGACGGAGTCTCGCGCCACCCGGCTTCTTCGCAGGGTGCCAGCAGTCCCTTAACAAGGCGGTGCTCAAGCACACGCACTCCAAACGCGGGCGCGGTGGTCAGCTCGTTGATAGGCTGGCAGGAGTCGAACGAAATGTCGCTGTAGTGTCAGGAGCCTCAGAGATTCTGATCCCTTGCCTTGGACTGCGAGCGGTCATGGAAATGGATTGATCCCGGACGTGAACGGCGTACATGAAATTTGTTCCGTACGGTACAAATTTCATGTACGTGGGTCGGCCTGTCGGGCTCGATAGAATTCCTCCGAATCAGGACTTCTGAGCCTGCTCACGTCGGCTGCTACGACGTGACAGTAGTTGATTGAGTTGCGGGCGCAGCCGCTTTACAACTACGGAAACGATGCAGCCGTGACCGTACCAGATGAAAACCCGCCTTTTTGATGGCCGATCGTTCCCGATCCTGGCCGCGGGGTTGCTCCTCTCAACCAGCTATGGTCGGGCCGAGAACACATCAACACTCCTCAATGCTGCTACAAAGGCAGCGCCGGCCAGCATTCCCGTCATTCTCGATACCGACATCGGCACAGACATCGATGACGCGTTCGCCCTGGCGCTGGTGCTGGCCAGCCCCGAACTCGACCTGCGGGGCGTGACCACGGTCAGCGCCGATGCCTACACGCGCGCGATGATCGCATGCCGGTTTTTGGATGCGGCCGGACGGCAGGACATCCCTGTCGCTGCCGGTCGTCCGCGCCGCGAAACTCCCGCAGTCGATGGGCAGTATCAGTACGGCCTGCGCGCGGCCCGCAAGCGCCCGGAACCCGAATTGGCCGTCGAGTTTCTCTACCAACAACTCAAAGCCCGGCCCGGCGAGATCACGCTCATCACGGTCGGCGACCTGACCAACGTCGGGAAGTTGATCACCCGGCATCCCGAAGTCAAACCGTGGATCAAACGCGTCGTCCTGATGGGCGGTTCGATCCGCGTGGGCTATCGCGGCCAGCCGCCGCCCGAACGCGAATGGAATATTCGATCCGACGTCAAATCAGCCCAGATCGTCTTTCGTTCCGGCATCCCCTTGGTTGTGGCTCCGCTGGACGCGACGGTGGTTCGATTTTCAGAGCCGCTTCGCCGGCGCGTATTCGAGACGCGAAATGCGATTGGCCAGGAACTTTGGTCGTTGTACGAGCTTTGGGACAAGACCACGCCGACGCTGTTCGATCCGGTGGCAGCCACCTTGGCGTTCAATGAGTCGTTCTTCACGATGGAGCGGTTGCGGATCGAGGTGGGGGAACAGGGGTTTACACGTGAAGTCCCGGGCGAACCCAATTGCCGCGCGGCGATGAGCATCCGGACCGATGCGTTTCTCGAGTGGTACGTGCAACGAATCGTCGGCTGGCGAAACGGATCCGAGGGCGCGGATCGTCCCCGGCAAGGCGTAACGCAGAATGGCCAGGCGGCGAATACGGCGAGGCCGGTGCCGCGCGGGTTGCTGCCCTATCGGGTCCACGTGGCCGAGGATTACGAGACGGACATCGAACGCCGCTGGTGGCTGGCGGGAAAATCGAGCACCAACGACGTTCCGGCCGGCAGCACGCGGGCTTGCCGTGCGGTTCCCTGCAATGACTTCGACGAGAAGATGGGAGACGCGAGCGCCCTCTACAACGCGGTGATTTTCAATCCGGTTCCCGGTCCGCCGATGGGGCGCGACACGCGCTTGAGCTTCCAATATCGATTGTCGGGGTCGGAAACGCTTCGGATTCAGATTTACAGCTTGAGCAAAGGCTACCATCGCCAACTCACGCTCACCAATCTGGCGCTGGGAAAATGGCAGTCGGCCACGGTGGACATGACCCAGGCGCGGCGGCCCGACGGCAGCGGAGGAGCGTTGGCGGAGGATGAGCGGATTGACGATATTCAATTCTACGTCGATCGCAGCGCCGCCTTGCTCATTGACAACATCGTTCTTTACGACGCCGCGCCGCCGCAGGAGTTGCGCCCATTCCCTCGGCGGATTTACTTCACCGGCTGGTTTGACACGGGCAAACAAGGAAAGGAATGGCCGGGAAATTTCCAGATTGTCCCTCACGAGAAACCGTTGACCTGGTTCGCGGCCAAATCCGTGCCTCATTACGGATCCGACGGAGTTTGGCTGCGCGTTCATCTGCGGGGCTTGCGCCCCGTTGGGGAGCGCATCTCGGTGCGATTCCGCTACCGGCTGACCGGCGGGGATCACATCAAAATCGAGTTGGCGAACAGCAAAATCAAGGAACGAACCCAAACGGTCCTGACGGGACTAATCTCCGATCGGTGGTCAGAAACGACCGCGGAGTTGGCCGCGCCCGGCAAGGTTGCCGGGCCGCTACGCCAGGTCGATGAGGTGCATTTTTTGGCCGGCCCGGGCGTCGAACTATGGGTTGACGATGTCCTCATCTGCGAGCCTGAGGCCGCGGTTGAGTCTGAACCGTAAGTCTGCAGTCGGCGTTGGGGAGCACACGCGCCCTCGCGTGTTCCGACCGGCGCCGTATGTGTTTAGCGAACGTGGCGCGGGCGTCCACGCCTGCGGGTTTTGGCGCCGTCTCGGCGCCACCATCGCCACGACTGGCAGCGAGACGCCGCCAAAACCCGCAGCCGCGACGGCTGCGCTACCCATGGCTAAACACATACCCGGCGCCTCGCCGGTCGGAATGTGTGCAGGATTGTGTCATGCAATGCGGATTTGTTCCAACACGCGCGTGTGATCAGGGAGGGTGCCGACCACGGCGCGCCAGCGTTTGGATTGCGTGCGATTCATCGCCGCTTTTGGACGGCCAACCGAAACCGGCCAGCCGGCTGACTTTCCAGCGGACGCGCGGAGAAAGCGGCGATGAATCGACCGCAGTCCAAACGCTTCGCGCTGGCCGATGTCAGGGGAGTACGGACGTCAAACTGGTTCCGGAAGTGTGGCTGCCACCTTAACCGTGAATGATGAGTTGGATATTCTCCGGCAGATCCTTGGCGACTTCGGTGACCACATCGCCCTTGAGCAGACTCGTCAGCCGGCGGCGATGCGACGCGCCGAGGATCAGCATATCCACGCCCAGCGTGGCGGAGAGGTCGAGAATGGTTGCCGCTGGATTTTCGCTGATGACAAAAACCGGAACGACGGACACTTCATTTTTGCCCCCCAACTCCAGCATTCGATACATAATTCCGGCGGCTAACTTGTCATCCTGCCAGCGCGGCCGTCCGGTGTTTTCAATGGGACCCGGAAGGGCCACCGCCAGCTCCTTCACGTAAAGCACGTAAAGTGTCCCGCCTCTCAAGCGGGCCTCTTCCAACGCGAAACCGAGCACCGGAGTAAGGCCGCGGGCAGCGACCAAAATCGTCTGGCCCGGTGACAGATTGAACTGGAAATCCGGGACCGATTCCGGCGCGACATGGGCCGCAACTTCCTCGCTCACGGTCAGAGTGCGAAGGCCAGCCCGGCGTTGCGCATAATTTCGCAGGGCCAAACCAACGCCGAGGACGCAGCAGGCGAAAAACAATGCGTCCGGTTTGGTCTTGGCGACCGTGAGTTCGACGCACAGCAGAACCAGAAACGTCACGCCCATGACCGCGCGTTCCGCCCAGCGCAAGTCCAGGGTTTTGTTGAAAGTGCACGAACCGAGATTCACGGTAATCGCGCCGACCACGCCGATGGCATAGAGCCCCATGAGCGATTCCAGGTTGTTGGAAAAGGCGACGACAAGAATCGGGAGCGCCACGGAGATGGCGAGGGGAAGACGAGGCACGCCGTAGAAATTAAGCTTGGTGAATGGCTTGGGCATCTCGCCGTCGCGGGCCAGCATGTAACAAAGACCGATCAGGGCCGCGACCGCCGTGTTTACGGCGCTCAAGAGGAGTCCACCGACCACGATGCCCACGATGATGCCGAAGGTCGTGCCGAAGCCGGCGCCCAGAGCTCTGATCCCGTATTGCTCTCCTAGAACACTGAGCATGTCCTCCCAGCGATGCTGCAGAAGGGGCTCCAATTCTTTGGGCAGAGAGAGCATGGCCCAAGCCAACAGGGTGGTTCCTAACACCACCTCCACCGCCACCGGCGCGATGGCTTTCCGGGCCGTTTTCGCCACCCGCGGATTTTCCATCGTTGTGCCCGGATCCAGTTTCATGACTCCGGTCAGGTTGGCGATGGCCTCGACGCCGCTGAGAGCCAGGATCATTCCGACGAATGCGAGCCAGTTGGCGGAGAACTTCGGGTGCGCCGGCTCCAGATTCGCGGTCGAAAGGTGCGGCAAGCTCAGGGCCATAATGATGAGGACGACCACGACCATGGGCAGCGCCAGATAAAGCGCGAAGCTTCCGCTGTGTTTGGGACCAAAGTAATTGATGCTGCCGATCACTAGAATCAACCCCATCGTCGCCCATCCGATTTGGGTTTCGGGGACGCGGAAGTAGCTCATCGCCGCCCACCCGCTCATGGCGGCCGTCACCGTGAAATTCGCGACCAAGAGGAGCGCGCCCATCACGGCCAGAAAGCGGCTTTGATTGCGGGCCGCCGAATAGACTCCGCCTCCGTCCGGAAAATGTTTGCAGACGATGACGTAATTGTAAGCGACCAGCGCCGTCAAAGCGCAGACGGAGACAATGATTTGAAGCGCTTGATAATGCCCGACGGCGTAGCCGGAGCTGAAGGCGACACCAATGACGTAGGCTTTGCTCGTCCCCCAATCGCCGTAGAGAAAGCCCGCCGCGCGTTTCCAATCGACGTTTCGTGGGCGGTGGATGCCGAAGGTATCCATGCTACTGCCCCGTCGCGCGACTGCCGCCAAATAGACTCATGGTTGTCGCGGGGAGATACTGCCCAGAACATAATCGCGGCGTCAATTGGGGATCGGATGGGGGTCATGTGACCTTCCGGTTGCAGGAACCACAGAGGGACGCAACGCAACTAAGATACAGCCAAACAGGGTGGGGCGAGACTCCGTCGAGCCCTGGAATCCTTGGTGGCAAAGAAGTCAGGGCTCGACCGGAGTCTCGCCCCACCTAACGATTTGCGGTCCTGCGCAAACTCTTTACGACAGTGGCACGAAGGGACGCGAATCCCTCAAGCAGCCAATTCAGATTTTGAAGTCGCTCTCACACTCTTTGGATTAAGGGATGACGCCGCGCCAATTTACGCTATAACCGAGGCCATTCGTGAATCTGACCACGGGCTATCTTCAAACGCTTACGGATCGGCAAGGCGTCGAGATGGCGACCCTCGTCAATTGCCTGATTCAGGATGCCGTCAAAGCCGGCGCAAGCGACATCCACATCGAGCCTTGGGAGAGCACTTTGGTGGTGCGCATCCGAATTAGCGGCGTCCTGACCGAATTGATTCACTTGCCTCTGGAGCTGATGGAGAAGATTTCCGGACGCCTGAAGATCATGGCCAATCTCATCAGCTACCAAACCGATCTGCCGCAGGAAGGCCACGTGCCGGCTCATCCGGGCTTCGGCAGTGTCGAGCTGCGGATTTCCGTTTTCCCGACCGTCCGCGGTGAGAAGATCGTCGTGCGCATTTTTGATCCCAGCAACCGGACGTTCGAACTCTCCACCCTCGGCTTTGAGGAAGACACGCTCAAGTCGTTCGTGAACTTGTTGGACCGGCCCAGCGGAATGATGTTGCTGACCGGCCCCACTGGTTCGGGCAAAACCACCGCGATTTATTCCGCTCTGTGCCATCTCGTGCAGCGTGCCGGCCCTACCATCAGCATCAGCACGGTCGAAGATCCGGTCGAATTCAACTTGCCGATGATCAGCCAGGCTCAAGTGAATCCGATCCGCGAATTCACGTATCCGATCGCGTTGCGCTCGTTGATGCGCCAAGATCCGCAAGTCATCATGGTCGGCGAGATTCGCGATCCTGAGACCGCGGCCATCGCGGTCCAAGCCGGGCTGACCGGGCACCTTGTCATTAGCACGATTCACAGCGGCAGCACGGCGGGAGTGTTCGCGCGCTTGATCAACATGGACATCGAACCGTTCCTGCTCGCGTCGAGCATCACCGGCGTGGTCGGGTTGCGTTTGATCCGGAAGAATTGCCTTTCGTGCGCGCAGCCGTATCAACCTGAGCCTAGCTTCCTGCGCCTCCTGTCGGCTGAACTCGTCGAATCGGCGCAATTCCGCAAAGGCGCCGGTTGTTCGGAATGTCTTCAGACCGGATACGATGGACGGACCGCGCTGACGGAAATGTTGGTGGTCGATGAAGTCCTGCGGGATGCCATTCTGCAGAAGCTGCCGACGCGTTCGCTCCAACAGGTCGCGATTCAACAGGGCATGCGGACCCTCTGGCATTCGGGTCTGCGCCGGGTCGTCAACGGCCAGACCACCTTGGAGGAAATCCTGCGAGTGGTGGCGCTGGAACAGGCTTGAGTTTGGTTGAATAGTTCTTCATTTCCCAGCATCAATACCTTGTTACCTATGAACTCCTCTATGAATCACCCCACTTCACGCCGCGAGTTTCTCAAGAGCACGGGCAAGTTCGCCGCCGCCTCCGCGTTGGCAGGAGTTGCTCTGCCACACGTTCATGCTGCCGAAGACAACACGGTCCAATTCGCGTTGGTCGGGTGCGGCGGACGCGGATCCGGCGCCGCCGGGAACGCGTTCCAGACCAGCAAGCTCGGCCCGATCAGGCTCGTCGCCATGGCCGACGTTTTCGAAAATCGGCTGAACAGCAGCCACAAAGGCTTGAGCAAGAGTTATTCGAGCCAAATGGACGTCCCTCCGGAGCGCCGGTTTATCGGTTTTGACGCCTACCAGAAGGCGATGGATTGCCTCAAACCAGGGGACGTGGCGATCCTAGGCACACCGCCGGCCTTCCGCTGGGTGCAATTCACCTATGCCATTCAGAAAGGGCTGAATGTCTTCATGGAAAAGCCGGTCGCCGTCGATGGTCCGACCTGCCGGAGGATGTTCAAGCTCGGCGAAGAAGCGGCTCAGAAAAACCTCAAGGTCGGAGTCGGACTCATGATCCGCCACTGCAAAGGACGGCAGGAACTCTGGCAGCGCATCCGCGATGGCCAAATCGGGGAGATCGTTTCCATGCGGGCTTACCGAATGTCTGGCGCGTCCGCGCTGGCGCGCCCGAATCCCGGCCAAGTGAGCGAACTGCTTTACCAAATCCAGCGGTTCCATGCCTTCCTCTGGGCCAGCGGAGGTTGCTACAGCGACTATTACATCCATCAAATCGACGAATGCTCCTGGATGAAAAACGCATGGCCTGTCAAGGCTCATGCGCTGGGCGGGCGGCACTTTCGCGGCGATTCGGTGGACCAGAACTTGGACAGCTACTCGGTCGAGTACACCTATCCGGACGGCACCAAACTGCACTACAACGGGAGGAACATGTCCGGCTGCAAACCGGAATTCGCCAGTTATGTGCACGGGAGCAAAGGATCGGCGATTATCTCCACGAATTCCCATTCTCCTGGGCGCGTCCGAATCTTCAAGAACCAGGACCCGAATCCGCGGGACTTCACGAGCGAAAATGTCGCCTGGGCCTTCTCGCGCCCTCCGGAACGGGAACCGAGTCCCTACGATCTTGAATGGGACCATCTCATGGACGCCATTCGCAACAACCGGCCCTATAACGAAGTCAAGCGCGGCGTGGAAGCGAGCCTCGTCACGTGCATGGGACGCATGGCCGCGCACACGGGCCAGGAAGTCACCTATGACGAAATGCTCAACTGCGAGCATGAGTTCGCGCCAGGCCTCGACAAGCTGACCAAGGATTCTCCTGCCCCTCTGCTCGCCGATGCCAACGGCAGGTATCCCGTGCCTGAGCCGGGGATCAAAAGGAAGAGGGAATACTAACCGATAACCAGTCTTCAATAACCAATGACCAATTCTGCGGCGCAAGACCGAGGCCTCACTCCGCGGTGTATCGGTCAGTCTTTGCCCGGCCATAGCGCGGCAATATCGTAGCGCAGAATTGCATTCTGCGGACGCCTCGAATTGCCAAGCACTCCCTCAGTCTCGACGTCCAGCCGAGTGCAACTCGGCGATACAG
>JACQWK010000552.1 GCA_016209525.1 Verrucomicrobiota bacterium | reverse complement strand
TCGCACCCCAAGGGGTCTTCGGGAAAAAGGCGGCCGTCTTGTCGATGAAGCCTTTGCCGCCTTGGTTTTCGTAGTAGTGATTGTCTCCTTGCATATTCACCACGTAGAGGTCGGGAAATCGGTCCTGGTTCAGATCGGCAAACGTGGCGTCGCCGCTCCAACTGCTGTCGCGCAGATTCATCTCCTTCGAAACGTCCCTGAATTTCTTCCCACCGAGGTTTCGATACAGAATGCTGAACTCGGTCCGCTCCGGATATAAATGCCCGGAAAACGCGTCGGGGTAGGCAACGTAATATCCGCCGCGGCCCTGAGCATTCGTCGTGTAAATCCCGACATTGACAAGGAACAGGTCGAGCCAGCCATCGTTGTCGAAATCGAGGAACACCGCTCCGGACGAGTGCCCGGAGTAACTTAAGCCGGCTTCTTGAGAAATATCCCGGAAGCGCCCCTGGCCGAGATTCTCGAACAGGTGGTTGCCGTGCCGCACCGTCGTCACGAACAGGTCAGGATCGCCGTCGTTGTCGATGTCGGCAAAGGAAGCGGTGACGGCGATCTGATTGGGAAGCCCCACGCCGGCTTGGGAGGTGATCTCCTCGAATTTGCCGCCTCCCAGGTTTCGCCAGAGCTGGTTGGTTCCCAGTTGTGTAGTGAAATAGATGTCCACCAAACCATCGCCGTCCACGTCGGCGACCGCCAGGCCGTTTCCATGATCGTAGTGGGCCGCTTTGTATTCTTTGCCGGCGTCGTCCACGATCCGGTGGGCAAAAGTGATCCCGCTCTCCGAGATTCGGTCGGTGAACTTGAAACCGTGGAACGCCTGGTATTTCTGGGCTGCGGCCACTTGCTGTTTTCTCCGGCTTTCCAAGAGATTCAAGGTGATCGCGTGATTCGAAAGCTCCTCAGCACCGTGGGCCGGAACTGAAGTGGCGCTGAAGCAGCTTACGAGGAAAAGAAGTGCCGAGAACTGGCCGAACGAACGCGACAAATGGGACGCGGTGGAATTCGTCCTTATCGCATTTTCAGCAGAAGTACGGTGAAGGTGCAGAGGCATGGGCTGTGGATCGATAGTTGACAATGGCACTTTCGGTGATTCTGGCCGCACGGTAGGAGAATCCGCCGACAAGCTCAAGCGGCGATTCGGGTGACCCCTCACTGAACGACGGTGGAGCGAGGCTCCACCACCGAGCGGTGCGTCGATGGCGGTTGGCTCGCGAGGACGCTCGCCCCACCTTCACTGAGCGGCGTCCGATTCGTTCGGAAAGTTTTTGGAGAGTTTTTGATTTACACGCGCCCGTCGTGCGCCTTATAGTTTCTCCGTTCCTGAACAGGCGCTACCCGGAAACCGACTTAACAATTCCATCGTGTCATGCGCCGTTCATGCAGTGCCGTGTCAACTTCAGTTCCTGGCAAGTCGGGCATGGCTGTGACCGTGTATGCAGGAAGCGCTTGTGTTTACTCAACCTTTAACGACCTCCCCCACGGGTCAGTCGAGCATAGGTCCTCGCCGCAAAGCCTCAACAATCCACCAAATTATGCGTGCCCAAACTCAATCCATCGGCGGTCGCATTGTGCGTCCGATTGACAAATCCTCACTAAAGAGGCCGCTCCGGGCTTGGTTCCTCGCGCTCGCGGCCTTCGTCGGCGCGTGTGTGGCGCCGCACGCTTCCGCGCAAATCCCAGCCGTTGTGTTCACGGACGACTTCGCTTCGAACACCATCGATCCGGCCAAGTACCAGCCTGACGCGCCGTTTTTCGAGGGCGGCAAAGGCGATATTCACGCCGAGGCCGGCAACGGCGTCTTGAAATTCGTCGGCACGACCAGCCAGCAATGGTGGTCCGGCGGCACCCTTCGCATCGCGCAGACGTTCGAGGCCACGGAGCAGACACCGGTCAAGATCACCATCGACCGCGTCGCGGAAGCGGGCGTGGGTACGGCGTCTCGCAGCGCGCTGTGGATTCTGAATGAAGAGAAGGACAAGTACGTGCTCTTCGCCGATGTCCGCGGCGAAGGCGGGTGGCGTTTCAATCGCAAGATTGGCGAAACCGGAGATGTTCCCACGGGCAGCGGCACGGACATCGCCACGTTCAATGGCGGCACTTTCGACGACGGCCAGTTGCACCGCATGCAGATGGTCGCAAACGGCAGCACGGTGAAACTAATCCTGGACGGCATTCAAGGGCCGGAGGTGAAATTTCCGTTTTCCAAAGTCATCTTCCAATTTGGCAGTTACGCCCGGGCGAACAACGATACGGCCGATACGACCTGGGATAACGTGAAAATCGAGACCAATTTGAAGACCTCGGTCGTTTTCTCGGACGACTTCTCATCTAACACGCTGCCAGCCAGCAAATACGAGCCGGACGCTCCGTTCTTTGAGGGGGGCAAGGGCGATATTCACGCCGAGGCCGGCAACGGCGTCTTGAAATTCGTCGGCACGACCAGCCAGCAATGGTGGTCCGGCGGCACGGTGCGCGTCGTGCCGGCGTTCTCGGCCACTCCAGAGACCCCGGTGTCCGTTTCGATCGATCGCGTTGCCGAAGCCGGGGTCGGCACAGCCTCCCGCAGCGCCCTGTGGATTCTGAATGAGGCGAAGGACAAATATGTGCTCTTCGCCGATGTCCGCGGCGAAGGCGGCTGGCGTTTCAATCGGAAGATCGGGGAGACCGGCGACGTGCCCACGGGCAGCGGCACTGACATCGCCGCGTTCAATGGCGGCACTTTCGACGACGGCCAGTTGCACCGCATGCAAATCATCGCGGACGGGAACACCGTAAAACTGCTCTTGGACGGCATCCAAGGCGTGGAAGTGAAGTTCCCGTTCCCCAAGGTGATCTTCGAAATCGGGAGCTACGCCCGGGCCAACAACGACACGGCGGATACGACCTGGGACAATTTGAGAATCGAGACCGTGGTCCGGAAGACCAGCGTCGTTTTCGCGGACGACTTTGCCGCGAATGCTATCGATCCCGCCAAGTACCAGCCCGACGCCCCGTTCTTCGAGGGCGGCAAAGGCGATATCCACGCCGAAGCCGGCAACGGCGTCTTGAAATTCGTCGGGACGACCAGTCAGCAATGGTGGTCGGGAGGAACGTTAAGGATCGTGCCGACGTTTGCGCCGTCCGAGGGAGAAACGATCACACTGTCCATCGACCGAGTCGCCGAAGCGGGCGTCGGTACAGCCTCCCGCAGCGCGTTGTGGATTCTCAATGAAGCGAAGGACAAGTACGTCCTCTTTGCCGACGTGCGCGGCGAGGGCGGTTGGCGATACAATCGCAAGATCGGCGAGACGGGCGACGTGCCCACCGGAAGCGGCACGGACATCGCTGCCTTCAACGGAGCGGCTTTCGACGATGGCGGATTGCACCGCATGAGCATGGTCGCCGACGGCAAGACGGTGAAACTTCTTTTGGACGGCATCCAAGGCACTGAAGTCAAATTTCCCTTCTCCCCGGTTGTCTTCGAGTTCGGCAGTTACGCGCGGGCCAACAATGACACAGCCGCCACCACATGGGACAATCTACGAATCGAAACGGCTGGAGGAACGACTTTCTCGCCGACCGCGCTGAGCGTGCGCGTCGGACAGCTCAGTCCGCCGGTGACGTTGCGCATCCCACAGGGGCTGAATTCCCAAGCTCCGGTTCAGATCCGCGTTGTCAGCAGCGACGCCAATCTCGCCGTGCCTGACGGCGGAACGGGTGCGAGCCTGAATGTGACGTTCCCTGCCGGGGGAGCAAATACCGCCACCTTCCGCATCCGTGGCGTGGGTTTGGGGACCGCGCAGTTCGCGGCGGAAGGCGATCTCCCGGGCGCCAACCGGCTGGGCGTGGCGGTCATTTCGGGGCCAGGCGTCGTGCTCGAAGAGTCTTTCGCCGGCGCAACGATCGACACGGCGAAATGGCAAATCTCCAATCGCCCGTTTGAAGTCGGCACGGGCACCTACAAAGTGACCCAAACCGGCGGCGCACTCGACATCACCGGTGCGGGCGAGTCCGATTTCTGGTCGGGCGCATCGTTGAAGACGGCCAAGAGCTACGTCGCGACGAAAGACATCAACCTCGTGGTAGAAGTGGACCGAGTTTCCAACGAGCAGGTGGGCACCGCCGGGCGGACGGGCGTATTCATTACGAACGGCGACCGAAGCCGGTACGTGTTCTTCGCGCACAACCTCGGAGAGAACGGCTGGCAAGTGAACGTGAATCCGGGCAACCCCACCGGCGGCGGCAGCAATCTCGCAGCGTTCAATGATCTCGATCTTGATCCGGGCCGGCACAAAATGAGGCTCGCGGCGGATGGCTCCATGGTCGAGGTGTTTCTGGATGGCGTTTCGGGCGGCCGCTTCCCGTTTGAAGTCACATCGGAAATCTACTTGGAATTCGGAGCGTATGCCCGCGCCACAGGCGATTTGGTCACAGGCAAATTCGACAACGCCAGAATCGAATACGTGTTGCCTTGCTCCAGCTTCTCCGAACGCAGCGTCTCCATGACGCTGGCCGACTCCGGCAAACAGGTCGCAGTTACGATTCCTCAGTTGCTCAACGACGCCGCCTCAGCCACTTTGACTGTGACCAGCCGCAACCCAGGGATTGCCATTCCGGCCGGCGCCGTCAATGGCGTGCTGACTCTGGACTTTGCGGCCGGGGCGCCGAACACCCAAACGATTGCCGTGACCCCCGTGGGCCTGGGTTCGACCACTTTTGAACTGGCGACTTCGCCAGCGAACTGCGCGGCAGGCTCCCTCGGTGTCGAAGTGGTTTCCATCCCCCAAGTGCTGTTAACCGATGAATTTTCCGGAAACACGATCGACTCGACAAAATGGGTGCTCGACCAGACACCGTTCCAGGATGGAGCCGCCACCGCGGAGTCGGCCCTGTCGATTGCGAATGGACAAGTCAAGATCGATGTCACGGCTGAAACCGCCTCGTGGCCCGGCTTCGCGCTCGTCACTGCCAAGACCTACACCGCATCGGCCACTGCTCCGGTAACCTTCGCAGTCGATCGCGTGCTTTTGGATTTCGTCCTGGTCACCGGCACCGGAGCCCGGCAGCGCACGGGAATTTGGATCAAGGAGCCCACCGGCAACTTTTTGTTCTTTTCCGATCACGCGGCGTGGGACGGCAATAACTTCGGTTGGCGATACAACAAAGTGACCGGCCAAGCAGACGATAATCCGGCCGACGCCGGCATTAACATCGCCGCCTTCGATCCCGCACAGTACAACGACCAGAAGAACCATCGCGTCAAAATTGTGGCCAACGGATCGACGGCGAAGCTCTACGTGGACGATGTCTTTGGAGCGGAAGTCGCCTTCCCGTTCTCGCAAGGGCTGACCTTTGGCTTCGGCGCCTACGTGCAGCAGGCGTCCAACATCGTGCGCGGCTACTTCGACAACGCCCGGATCACGGGCGGTTCGGCGCCATTGCCTCCCAAACTCACCGCAGTCCTTCAGAGCGGGAACGTGGTGATCTCTTGGACCGGCGACGGCTCCCTGCAATCGACCGACTCACTCGTGCCGGCGAACTGGCAAAACGTGACGCCGACGCCGGCCGGCAAGTCGATCACGACGCCGGCGAGCGCGGGCGCCCGATTCTACCGACTCCGTCAGTAGCCACTCGGCGATTGCGGGAAACAACCATTGATTCTCCACGGAAGCGGGTGTCTCGAACCGACACCCGCTTCAACTTTTTTTGAGGTTGGTCGAATGGCCGTCTAATCGAGTGCATGCGATGATTTGGAAGTTGGCATTCGGCCGCCGGGACTGTCGCCTCCCCTGGGCTCGTGTGGTCCTTGGCATTGCTTTCGCCGCAACCTTGGCGGGAGGCGTTCAGGCGGCTGATCTGAACTGGCAAGTCTTTGAGGGCCACCGCCGGGCCGCCCTGACCGTGGCTCGCGGTGGGAGAACCGGTTTCACGGATGTCGCGACCATAGCCGGGATCACGTTCACCAACCGCCTGAGCGACGAGCGTTCGCTCACCAACCAGATTCTTCTCAACGGTTCGGGAGTTGCCGCTGGGGACATCGATGGAGATGGCCTGTGCGATCTTTACTTTTGCGGTCTGGATTCTCCGAATGCGCTCTTTCGCAACCTGGGAGGATGGCGTTTCCGTGATGTGACCGCAGACGCGGGTGTAGCGTGCGCCGATCAAGCGTCCACCGGCGCCACGTTTGCCGACGTCGAGGGCGACAGGGATCTCGATCTCTTGGTCACCGGGGTCTTCCGAGGTCCGCGGCTGTTTCTGAACGATGGCCGCGGGAGGTTTCGCGAGACCACCGATGAATCAGGACTGCGACGAACGAACGGGAGCGTGACGATGGCGTTGGCCGACATCGATGGCGACGGGTTGCTCGACCTGTATGTCGTCAACTACCGCAACGACACCATGCGAGACCTTCCGGGAATCCGCTTCGAGGTCGGCGTCACCAATGGAGTTTATCATCTCCTGACCGTGAACGGGCGAGCGGCTACGGCGCCCGATCTGGCGGGCCGCTTCTCCTTCGATCGATCGGGCGGTGTCCTGGAAAACGGTGAAGCGGACGTGCTGTTCCGCAACCAAGGTCAAGGCCGGTTTGCAGCGCTGAGCTGGACCGAAGGCGCTTTTCTCGACGAGAACGGCGCGGCGATCCGCACTCCCTACGATTGGGGATTGACCGCCATGTTCCGCGACTTGAACGGCGACCGAGCGCCCGATCTCTACGTCTGCAACGATTTTCAATCTCCCGACCGCATCTGGATCAACGATGGCCTGGGCCGGTTTCGAGCCATCAACAGAACGGCCATTCGGCAGACCAGCTTGTTCTCCATGGGCATCGATTTCGCCGACTTGGACCGCGACGGCCAGGATGATTTCTTTGTCGCGGACATGCTCAGCCGGGACCATGCGCGCCGGCAGGTCCAGGTGATGGACCGGATGGCTTTCGCGCAGTTCCGCAATACGGCGGACGACCGGCCTCAGTTCTCGCGCAACATGCTCTTTCACAATCGCGGGAACGGGACCTATGCCGAAGTCGCGCAATTCGCGGGCCTCGACGCGTCGGATTGGTCTTGGTGCCCTGCCTTTCTCGATGTGGACCTCGACGGCTACGAAGACTTGCTGATCACTACTGGCCATTGGCGCGATGCGCAGCACGCTGACATCGCACGCGAGCTGGACGAAGCCGGAATGCGGAAGCGGATGCCGCCGCTGGAACAACTGCGCGCGCGCCGCCGGTTCCCTCGCCTCGACACGGCAAACTTTGCCTTTCACAATCGACGCAATCTGACGTTTCAGGAAGTCGGCGCCGCCTGGGGTTTCGATTCGCGCCGGGTCTCGCAAGGCATGGCTCTCGCCGATCTCGACAACGATGGGGATCTCGATGCCGCCATCAACTGCCTGAACGACGCCCCGCTGATTTGCCGCAACGATTCGCCGAACCCGCGCGTCGCCGTCCGTTTGCGCGGGCGGGCGCCAAACACGTACGGTGTCGGGGCGAAGATCAGCGTCCGGGCACCCGGTCTGCCCGCCCAAAGCCAAGAATTCATCTGCGGCGGGCGATATCTCTCCAGCGATGAGATTCAGCGCACCTTCGCCGCCGGCAGCACAACCAATCGGGTCAACATCGAAGTCACGTGGCGCAGTGGGACACAGAGCAAGATCGAGGGTGCGCCGGCGAATCACGTGTATCTGGTCGAGGAGCCCGGCGAAGATAATCTCAAATCGAAAACTTCAAACCCGAAATCCGAAACCCGGCAACTCTCGACCCTCAACTCTCAACCGTTCTTCGAGGACGCCAGCCATCTTCTCGGACACCAGCATGTGGATGAACCCTTCGATGACTTCGCGCGCCAGCCACTTTTGCCGCGCAAGCTCAGCCAGCTCGGCCCCGGCGTGACGTGGCTCGATTTCAACGGCGATGGCTGGGACGATCTGATCGTTGGCACGGGACGCGGAGGACGCATAGCGGTGTTCCGCAACGACGGCCGCGGCCAATTCGTCCGGCAGCGTGCAAAGTTTCTCGAAGCTCCCGCGGATCGAGACCTCACGACGGTCCTTGGGTGGCAGCCGAATCCAACCAACCTGGTCCTGCTCGTCGGGCTGGCCAATTACGAGGACGGCTCAACGAACGCGCCGTCCCTTCGGCAATTCTCGGTAGTAAACGGGGCTTCCGACGACAACCTGCTGCGCTCCGCGGCCAGCACGGGCCCGCTGGCGCTTGCGGACCTCGATCGCGATGGCGACCTCGACCTGTTCGTCGGGGGGCGTGTGATAGCGGGCCGCTACCCCGAACCGGCTTCATCGGTCCTGTTGCGAAATGATCGCGGGCTACTGAAACTCGACCCGGCAATCAGCCGGCCATTCTCCAACATGGGTCTCGTCAGCAGTGCCCTCTTCACTGACCTCGACGCCGATGGCTGGCCGGAATTGGTCCTCGCCTGTGATTGGGGACCCCTTCGAGTCCTGCGAAACAACCGGGGCACGTTCATGCCTTGGAACGCGCGCCTTCGATGGACCAGTCAAACCTCGCTCAACGCTCCAGCCTCAACGGCACTCGACACACAGCGGTTTTCCACTCTCAACTCGCTCACCGGCTGGTGGAACAGCATCGCCGCGGGCGATCTCGATGGCGATGGCCGGCAGGATCTCGTCGCTGGAAACTGGGGCCGCAACACGTCTCGGCAGCGATTCCTGACGGATCCCATCCGACTTTATTTCGGCGAGACGGGCGGGTCGCGTGACCTGGCGTTGATCGAAGCCCGTCGCGATCCGGGCCTGGGCAAGTGGGTCCCGGCGAGGGATTGGGCGGCTCTGAGCGGCGTGTTTCCGATGTTGCGCGAGCGTTTTTCGAGTTTTACGGCTTTCAGCGCGGCCAGCATGCGCGACGCGCTTGACGCCGGCCTGCCACCCATGCGCGAAGCTGCCGCGGCCACCCTGGACTCGATCCTCTTGCTCAATCGCGGCGAGTACTTCGAGGCCAGTCCGCTCCCTGACGAAGCCCAGCTTTCCCCGGTCTTCGGCATCGCGGTAGGCGACCTGGACGGCGACGGCCACGAAGATCTGTTCCTGGCGCAGAATTTTTTCGGCGTCGCGCCTTCGGAGAGCCGCCAGGATGCCGGCTGCGGCCTCTGGCTCCGGGGAAGCCGAGGCGGGCACTTGGTCGCGGTGCGGGCGAACGAAAGCGGCTTCGCCGTATTTGGTGAAGCGCGCGGCGCCGCCCTTTGCGACTTCGACCATGACGGGCGGCTTGATCTCGCGATCGGACAGAATAGCGGCCCGACGGTGCTCCTTCGGAATGCACAGGCGCGTCCGGGACTGCGAGTCCGGCTTCATGGTTCAGCAGAAAACCCGCAAGCGGTCGGCGCCGTCCTGCGAGTCGTGTTTCGCGGTGGGGATCTTGGACCGGCGAGGGAGATCCGGCTTGGCGAAGGCTACGGGTCGCAGCATTCGACCGAGGTTGTCCTTGGGTTGCCCGAAGAGCCGGAGGCACTGGAGATCCTCTGGCCCGACCAAACTAAAGAGACAGTGAACGTCCCAGCGGAGGTCCGCCACATTTCGCATCGCAAGTCCAGTGGGTATGCATTTCCGCAGTGACCGTCGTCTCCAACCCAATCACGCCGGAAGCTGCACCGTAAATTCCGACCCCTGCCCCACTTCGCTTTTCACTTCGACGCTGCCGCGATGGGCTTCGACAATGGCCTTGACCAGGCTTAGGCCCAGTCCCAGCCCACGCTGTGAG
>JACQWK010000584.1 GCA_016209525.1 Verrucomicrobiota bacterium | reverse complement strand
TGGAGCGCGGCAAACGCTACGCCGTCTGCGACAAAACGTATCAACTCTACAAGAAAGAGCCATATCGACAGCACTTCGCTTTTATTGAGCCTCTGAAGGAGATTTCGCCTGCGGAAGCGAAGCCTTTCGCATGCGATGCAATGCGTGTGCGACATCCGAAAGAAACCAAGGGTCACGACTACAGCACCACGACCGAAGCGAGCCAATGCTGTGACGGCGGCAACGGAGGTTGCTGCTGATGTTGGTAGCACTTATCTATCTGGCCGTTCGCTTCCTTGCCTATTCAAACGGCGCCAACGATAATCTCAAAGGAGTCGCCAGTCTGTTTGGAAGTCGCGCATGCGGCTGCCGCGCCGGGATTTCGCAGTCACAATGGCCCCCATTGCGTGACAACCGGTTCGCGGCCGGTTACACTGTCGCCATCGCGTATGCCTGCCGAACCCTGCATCACTTGGCTGAAGGCACTGGCGGATGAGACCCGTTGGTCCATTGTGCGCGAGCTGCTCGTCGAGACCCTCACCGTCAACGGTCTGGTGGAGCGCCTGGATGTTCCCCAATACAACGTCTCCAAGCACGTCAAAATCCTCCGCGACGCCGGCATTATCGAAGGCAAAAAGCACGGGCGTGAAATGGAATGCAAAGTGGCCACTGCCTTTCGCCGCCGATTGAAGGAAAATCAGAACTGCCTGGACCTCGGTTGCTGCACCTTCCGATTCGATCTGTCCTCGCCGAAGAAATAATTTCACCCCTGGGGAATAATTGGTTGATTCGGCGTTTCATATATGCACTAATGCGCATGTCTTCCAAACGCGACCCGGGCACGGTAATACGTCTGGCAGTCACGGCCTTGCTCGCGGCAGCCGGAGAAATGCTGAAAATCCATGGCCCGGCCACCTGGTCCTAATTGACTCGGCAACTGATATGATGACCTTTCTTTTATTCTGCGCCGTCTGCTTTCTGGCCTACTCGAACGGCGCCAACGACAATTTCAAGGGCGTCGCCAGCCTGTTTGGAAGCCGCACTACGGGCTACCGGACGGCCATCTCCTGGGCCACAGTCACGACGTTCGCCGGGAGCCTGACGGCGATGTTTGTCGCGCAGGCATTGCTGAAAACATTTTCCGGCAAGGGGCTTGTGCCTGACGCGCTCACGGCTTCACCTGAATTCTTGCTGGCGGTCGCGGTGGGTGCGGGGATCACGGTGATTCTGGCCGCGTTGCTTGGCTTTCCCATTTCCACCACGCACGGGCTGACGGGCGCATTGGTGGGCGCGGGCCTCGTTGCGGGTGGAGGTCGGGTCAACCTTGCTGCGCTCGGCAAAACCTTCGTGATGCCGCTTTTGTTGAGTCCCTTGCTGGCCGTTGCGGTGGGCGGCGGGGTTTACCTGTTCTTCCGTTTTGTCCGGCTCCGGCTCGGCGTCACCAAGGAGTTGTGTGTCTGCGCCGGAGTGGAAGAGCAAATCATTCCGCTCGCCCAGCCCAACGGAGTGTTTGCCGCGCAAACTCTGCCCAAGTTCTCCATCGTCGCGGGGGAACCGGAAAATTGCACGCAGCGCTACACAGGCGCGGTGCTCGGCATCAACCTGGGCAGGTTGCTGGACACCCTGCATTTCCTGAGCGCGGGAGCCGTAAGCTTCGCGCGCGGGCTGAACGACACGCCGAAGATTGCCGCGCTCCTGCTGGTAACGTCCGCATTCAACATCCGGTGGGGCATGGTCGCGACCGGTGCCGCAATGGCGATAGGCGGCCTGTTGCACGCCCGGAAAGTGGCGGAGACGATGAGCCATAAGATCACGGGCATGAACCCGGGCCAGGGTTTCGCCGCCAATCTGTCAACAGCCCTCCTGGTCACGACGGCCAGCTTTCATGGCCTGCCCGTCAGCACGACGCATGTGAGCGTTGGCTCGCTCTTGGGTATGGGCGTTGTGACTCGTCAGGCAAGATGGAAGCCCGTGTTCGGAGTGCTGGCGTCGTGGGTCATCACCCTCCCGTGCGCGGCCATCCTGGCGGCGCTCGCGTATCAATTGGCCCGAGCCAACTGAAATCGCCAAGGAACTGGTTTTTGACCCAACCCAAAAAACGCATGAAGCAACTGCCCCAGTTCATCGCCGCCGGCATTCTCTGCTGCGGCAGCCTCAGCTACGCGCAGGACAATTCCAACCTCACGGACGCGCACCGCCTGCGTCGGCTGGAGGAAGCCGTCAGGCAGTTGCAGGAGGAAAACCGGGAATTGCGCGCCTATGCCACCAAAGAATCCAGCAAGACCGAGCGGCAAAAGAGCGTTTTGCCCGACTGGGTGACGAGCTTCAAGTTCACCGGCGACATGCGCGGGCGGTTCGAGCAAAACAGCGCCGTCAACTCAGCCTTCGTGGACCGAAACCGCTACCGCTACCGCCTGCGCTTCGGCGCCGCGGCCACAATGTTGGACGACTTTGAGGTCGGCTTCCGCCTCAGTTCGGGAGACCCGTTTACGGGCGGTTTGACGGGCACCACGCTGTTTGGCGGCAATCCTGATTCCGCCAACACCACGCTGGGCAACGGCGCTTCGCGAAAGTTCCTCTGGGTGGACAAGGCGTACGGCAAATGGACACCCATTCACAATGGCGACTGGACCGTCAGCGGCACCATTGGCAAAATGGACAACCCCTTCGCTTTGTCGAACATGATCTTCGACTACGACATCCAGCCGGAAGGCGCGGCTCTTCAGACTGCTTACCATCTCAACGACAAGCATAGCCTCAAGTTCAACGGCGCGTTCTTTGTGCTGAACGAGATTCCAGGCTCCAGCGACGATCCTTACATGGCTGGCGCCCAACTCCTCTGGGAGAGCGAATGGACGCCTGCGCTGGAAACCGCGATGGGAATTTCGGCCTTCAACGTGGCCGGCAAGGATCAGTTGCTCCCGAGCCAGGCGCCGAATGTGGAAGCCGGCAATACGCGCGACGCCACCGGGCGCCTCCTCAGCAACTTTAATCCAATCGTCGGCAGCGCCTCGCTCACCTACAAGTTCGACTCGATGCCGTTTTACAAAAACCAATTCCCCGTGAAGGTCGGCGGCGAGTTCCTGAAGAATCCCGGAGCGCGGTCAAACAACGAAGCTTGGAACGCCGGCGTCACCTTTGGGAAGGCAGGCAAGAAGGGGAACTGGGAGGTCTTCTATCGCTACCAGGTGCTCAAGGCCAACGCGTGGTATGAGGAGTTTCCCGACGATGACAACGGGGCGTTCTATGCCGCTGGCCACCCCCTGCTGACCGGCGCGTCCAACGCCAACGGGCTCCAGGGCGCGGGTTTCTTCGGCGGAACGAACATCAAGGGTCATTACCTCAAGGCCACCTATTCGTTCACCGATGCTGCGACTTTGTCGCTGTCCTACTATCTCAACGAACTGATTATCGATAATGCCTTGGCATCGGCAACCGACAAGCGGGATCGCGCTGGCCACCTGATTGCGGATCTCATGTGGCGTTTTTGATAGTCTCCGTCGTGCTGTCCGCGGAATAAAGCGCGGGGCCGCAACTCACAACCTCAAAGTCTGAATGAACTGCTTCGAATCCAAGCTGTCCGAGCATTGCCTTATGTCCTCATCGGACGGCAATGATCTGCGACTGGAAGTGACGATCCCAGATAGCTCAGCATGGTGAAACCGGGCCTGCAAACAAAGGGTTCGTCCTTTTTGGCGCAGACGCACGCTGCACGGATTGCAGGTAAAGGCAGGATTTCCATCATCATTCCCGCGCTGAACGAGGCGAAAAACCTCCCGCAAACATTGCATGCGGCGCAACGCGGCCAGCCTTGCGAAATCATTGTCGTAGATGGCGGCAGCACGGACCAGAGCTTGGAGGTGGCCCGTTCGATGGATGCCATTGTCCTCAACGGCCCGCGCAGCCGTGCGTTGCAAATGAACCAGGGCGCGGCAATTGCCACGGGTGAATACCTGTTGTTTCTGCACGCTGACACGTGGCTGCCGTCCGACTATTCAGTACACGTTCCAGCGCTGCTCCGTCAGCCTGGCGTGTCCGGAGGCGCCTTCACGTTTGGCATCGCGAGCGATTTCGTTGGGCGACGGCTGGTCGAATCCACGACCAACTGGCGTGCTCGCCGCTGGCAACTCCCCTATGGCGACCAGGCGTTGTTCTTGCGCCGGGAGTCCTTCACCCAACTCGGCGGATTCCGCCAAGTGCCCATCATGGAAGACTATGAATTCGTGCGCCGTCTCCGACGCTTGGGTAGAATTGTGATTGCTCCCAGCACAGCGATGACATCGGGACGCCGCTGGCAGCGACTTGGCTGCGTTCCCACAACGCTCGTGAACAAAGCGATGATACTCGGTTACCATCTGGGCGTACCGCTCTCTTGTCTTGCTGCTTGGTATCGCGGTGAACGTGCCGAGCGCGCTACCTGCTCACGGTCACCCGAACCGAGCTGCGAACGCCGTCAAGTTTCTGAGCAAGGATCGGTTCGAGTCGAGAGCTTCGTCGCGAAGGGAAACCCGGAATAGAGAGACTCGACCAGCTCTCACAGTATTGATGAACGTTTTCGACGAAAAACTCGCGGCCAACCGCCTGACCCTCAAGCGCGGCCCGCTCCACACCCTCCAGATCAACGTGGGCCGCAAGTGCAACCAAAGTTGTCGTCATTGCCACGTGGACGCCGCGCCGTGGCGCAAGGAGATGATGCCGGTTGGCGTCGCGCAGCGCGTCGGCAAGTGGATTCGCGAACATCGCCCGGCGGTGGTGGACAT
>JACQWK010000582.1 GCA_016209525.1 Verrucomicrobiota bacterium | reverse complement strand
GTTCATGTCAACTTGCTTATGAACTGATCAATATACAGAGGAGACCGTGGGATGGACTACACGCGGAAGGTTTGTAGTCCCGCCTTTAGGCGGCCCGAACCGGCTAAAGCCGGGACTACAAACGCCGACCTGTCGTTCATCCAACGGTCTCGTCAATATGCCGCTCACCCGAATCCAGTATCCGGGAATGCTCTTGGCGTTGGCGCTGGCCGGTTGCGCTTCGCTGAGACAGCGCGAACCATCGGCGCCGTTCTTCGGTGGGCGGACCGGCTATCCGGGAACGCCGCCTGGGCGCGCGGCCATCGTTCTCCATGACCGGCAGATCACGCTTAGCAATTCCGCATTGAGTATGAGTTGGCGCTGGACCGATGAAGGATTCCGGCTCCAGTCGGTGCGGGACGCGCAACTCAAGCAGAGCCTGACGCTGACCGGTGAACTCTTCCAGATTGTGCTGGCCGATGGACGCCGTTATGAGGCCTCGACCATGAAGCCGGAAGGCCAGCCGCGGATAGTGCGTCTTCGCCCGCAGCACAGGGCTTCGCGGCTCGCCGAGCGCATCTCGGGCGAGCGGGTCGAACTGCCTCTGCGCTCCGCAGACGGCCAGCTTCGCGTCGTTTGGCGAAGCCTGGTCCACGATCAGGCCAACTATGTGCGGCAGGAAATTGACATCACCTCCGAACAACGGGATTGCGTGATCCAGGAAGTGATGTGGCTGGACGAACGCATTCTCAACGCCCGTGCGGCTGGACAGGTGGACGGTGCGCCGGCAGTGGCCGGCCAATTTTTCTTTGGCGCCGAGGACCCAAACGCGCTTAACCACGTGCAGCCCCTCCGCCAGGAAGCGTCTTCCAATGTCGATCTGCCTTCGTACGAACCCACCGCTTCGCCCCTCCCGGGAGGGGAACTTGAAACTCGCGCGAGAAACAAAGCTCCCCTCCTGGGAGGGGCAGGGGGTGGGTTCAGCGGTCCAAAGCGTGAAACTTTTTCGCGAAGTTCCCACCCCAACGGACGAGTGTCCTGCCGGGTTCGCCGCAATGCCGTGCTGCGCCAGGGCGAGACGCTCACGCAAAGCTTCGTTTGGGGTGTGGCTCCGCCAGGCCAGATGCGCCGCGCGTTTCTCTATTACCTCGAACGCGAGCGCGCCCATCCCTATCGCTCCTTCCTGCATTACAACTCCTGGTACGACATCGCCTGGTCGCCCTTCGCCTTGAACGAGACCAATTGCCTGGAAGCCATCCGTCTCCTGGGCGAACGGTTCATCAAACCGCACTCGGTCGTCATGGACGCAATGGTGTTCGACGACGGCTGGGACGATCCAAGGACACTGTGGCAATTCCACTCCGGATTTCCTCGCGGTTTTGCACCGCTGGCGGAGCTGGCCAAGAAGTATCACACGCGTCTGGGCGTATGGCTTTCGCCCTTTGGCGGATATGGCGAACCGAAAAAGGAACGGCTCAAGTTTGGCCGGGAACAGGGTTATGAAATCAACCAGACCGGATTCTCGCTGGCCGGAGCCAAATACCATTCCGCGTTCAAGCAGTCCTGCGTGGACATGATCCGCAATTATCGTGTCAACCACTTCAAGTTTGACGGCATCGCCGCCGGCACTTACGCCCAAGGAAGCGCCGAGTACCTTCTCGACACCGAAGCCATGCGACGCCTGATGCTCGAACTGCGCCACGAAGATTCGAATTTGTTTATCAACCTGACCACCGGCTCCTGGCCCTCGCCGTTCTGGCTGCGCTTCGCCGACTCGCTCTGGCGGCAGGGCGGCGACATGGGGTTCGCCGGCCCTGGCTCCAAACAGCAGCAATGGCTGACCTATCGCGACCGGGAAGTTTACCGGAACATCGTCCGCAAGAGCCCACTCTACCCGCTCAACTCATTGATGACTCAGGGCGTGGCCTACTCACGCCACGGGTCGGCGGGCGAGCCTTCCTTCAATTCCGCCGGCTTCAAGGACGACGTGCGCGCGTTCTTCGGCGGCGGCACCGGGTTGCAGGAGCTTTACATCCAACCCGCCAAACTCACGGCCGCAGACTGGGTCGTTCTGGCCGAAGCTGCGAAATGGTCGCGCGCTCACGCCGACGTGCTTGTGGATACGCATTGGATCGGCGGCGATCCGGGAATCTTGGAAGTCTATGGCTACGCCTCGTGGTCGCCGCGCATGGGCATCGTGATGTTGCGCAATCCGGACCAGCGCCCGCGCGAGTTTGCGCTTGACGTCGGCGCCGCATTCGAGCTGCCTCCGGAAGCCGCCACTCGGTACGCGCTCCAGAGCCCGTGGGCTGAGGACGCCGGACAACCTGTCTTGATCGCCGAGGTTGGACAACCTCTGCAACTCAACCTCAAGCCGTTCGAAGTGATCGTGCTGAACGCGACAGCGACACTTCCGAAACTTGCCCCCCGGGCGGCAAACTCCACCACGCACAAGAAACCGCGAAGCGTTTGGAATGCGGCCGATTCATCGCCGCTCCGGATGGGTGTCCGCCGCCCAAGGCCGGAGGCCGGTTGGGCTTTCGCCGGTCGTGAGAAAGCGGCGATCAATCGCACGCACTCCAAACGCTAGCGCGCCATGGTCGGTGCCTCTTGCAGACCGTCGATCACGGACTCCACCATCGCTATGGCGCCATCGCCGTTCCGACACCGGGAGGCTGGCAGTGATCCGCATTGAAGAAACCACCCGCATTCTTCCGTTTTACCGGCCTGTGCCCTTGACGGACCTGCCGCTGATTTGTCACCGCGAGCATTTGTTCCCTTACACCAGTTACGGCGGCACGTTGACGACGCCAGGGCCGCGCGCGTTTCGAATGGTCGCGCTGGAAAACGATTTTCTTCGCGTAGAAGTCGCGCCCGAATTGGGAGGCCGCGTCTATAGTCTGTTCGACAAACGGATCGGACGGGAAATCCTTTTCTCGAATCCCGTCGTGAAACCAGTGCGCATTCTGCCGATATGGGCGTTTATCTCCGGCGGCATCGAGTTCAACTTTCCGATGGCCCATTCCCCCACCTCCATCGCGACGGTGGGTTGCCTGACCGGCCGCAGTGCCGATTACGGATTCATCCGCGTGGGTGAACGTGAGGCGCGCACAGGAATGGAATGGGTGGTGGAACTGGGACTCGCCGAAAACCGGGCCGCGCTGATCCAACGGACCGCCTTGCGTAATTGCACGCCCACGTCACATCCGTGGATGCTGTGGACGATCGCCGCTATGCGTTCGACTCCGGCCACCCAGTTTCTGCATCCGCCGCATCGGGTGTTGGTGCATGACGATCGCCTCCGCGAATTGGACTGGCCGGGCGCCGGACTGAATTGGGAGCGCAACCTGCGTCAGATGACCGCGCTGTTTTGGAAGCCAGGCAGCGCGCCGCAATTCGGCGTCTTTCACCACGACCTGGGCTTCGGTTTAATGCACGTGGCGGATCCCGCCCAATTGCCCGGCAAGAAAGTCTGGACCTACGGCCATGGCCGGCATCGTTGCTGGGCGCAGGCCACGACTGAAAGCGACCTGGCGTATGCTGAGATCGAAAGCGGTCCGCTGCTCGACCAGAGTGAAAAGCCGCTCTTCCCGAGCGGCGCCGAACGACGATATGAAGAGTTCTGGGTGCCGGTGCGCTCCCTCGCGGAGGCCGCAAACCTGACCGCGCCGCAGCTCGACCTCCCGCCGTGGCCAGACCCCTGGTTAGGATGGCAACATTCCGCGTGGCAGGCGGAATGGGAACAGTTCCGCCACGGCGA
This sequence comes from Verrucomicrobiota bacterium, assembly GCA_016209525.1. Lineage (GTDB taxonomy): Bacteria > Verrucomicrobiota > Verrucomicrobiia > Limisphaerales > SIBE01 > VHCZ01. The sequence continues at coordinate 2,886 of JACQWK010000582.1, read as the reverse complement.
CGGTCCGTTGCCGTCCTCCACCGTGCCGACCGGAATCGACGTTGAGGAAGCGTTGCGCCGCCAAGTTGAGCGCGGCCCTGACGACGCGGCGGAACCGCTGGCGTTGTGGCTCGCGTTTCACGGCCGAGCGCTTGAGGCCCTGCCGCTCGTGCAGAACAACCGCCGACCCAGCGCGCAGCGGATTGCCGGTCTAATCCTGTGGAAAGGTTTGGGCAATCCGGCAGCCGCCCTGCCGCATTTGGAAGCCGGGCCACTCCACGACCCAGTGGCCGTGGTTGAATTGGACGAATGGTACGCGGGCCAGGGTCTGACGGAAAGGCGCGCCGCGCTGCTCGCGCACGCACCAAATCATCGTCTCATCCTCGAGCGCCGCGCCGACTTCGCCTGCGCCGTTGGGCAACCACAGGAAGCACTCCGGCTTCTATCGGAAACGCCCTGGCCACGGGAGCACCAGCGGTATGTGCGAACGGAACTTTGGAAGCGGGCTAAGACGGCACTTGGGGAACCTGCCACCGAAATTCCGGAGTTCCTCGGCGAAGACAACCTGGCCCCGTTCGGCGCCTATTGGTCAGACGCTTGACGCGCTTCCAACAGCCGACCAGAGCTCGTGGCCAAACCAGCGGCTGAGGATCGTAGCGCAGATTTTCAATCTATCAGTATCGCCCAGAATCGTCGCCAGGCGCGACGAATTGAATGCAACATCGAACATCCAACACTCAACATTGAACCTTGAAGTAATTGCAGCTTCGTCCATTCGGCGTTCAGTGTTGGATGTTCGATGTTGGATGTTCGATGTTTTGGACTGCGGCGGGAAGCGAAGCGCCACACCGCTCTGGCCGCCTGGGTCGGAGTCGCAAAAGCGGTGTCGCCGCTTCGCTCTGCCACCGCAGTCCAAAATCGTCGCGGCTGGCGACGATTTCGGGCGATACTGATAGACTTCAAGTCTGCGCTACAGGGGTTCGGAGCCGCATTGGCTCGGAAAACGCGTGAAATATTTGGGCTAAGGTTTTGCGGTGAGTTTGCGATAGTTCACCCGGAGGACATCGAGCCGCCGCAAATGCACTGCGAGACGGGCGAGGAAGTCGTCGTAGCTCTTCGCTTCCGCGGGCGTCCAGACCACTTCGGCCAGGGCTGCCACGCGCGGGTAGGCGAAGTATTCAACGTCCGCCGGCGTCCATAGGTATTCGCCCCAGACGTTTCCCTGGGCGCCGAGGATGTGTTGCCGCTTGTCCACCGGAAGGCCGGGCGGAGTCGGCTCATAGGCATAGACGGTGGACAGAGGGAGAAAGCCGCCAATGTTCTCGGGTTCGCCCGGTCCCTTGGCCTGCGCGTAATCGAAGTAACAATGCGACGTGGGTGACATCACCACGTCGTGGCCGGCCTTGGCTGCGGCAATGCCGCCGTCGATGCCGCGCCAGGACATCACGGTCGCGCCGGGAGCGAGGCCGCCTTCCAGAATTTCATCCCACCCGATCAACCGGCGGCCCCGGCTCGCGATGAATTTGTCGATGCGCCGAACGAAGTAGCTCTGGAGCTCGTGCTCATCCTTGAGGCCCTCCGCGTTGATGCGCGCCTGGCATTTCGCGCATTGCTTCCATCGATCCTTCGGCGCCTCGTCACCGCCGATGTGAATGAACCGGCTCGGAAACAACTCGATGACTTCGCTCAGCACATCCTGCGCGAACGCAATCGCCGCGTCGTTCCCGGCGCAAAGAATATTCGGCTCGACACCCCAGCGCGTGCGCACCTCGAACGGCCCGCCGGCGCAGGAGAATTCAGGATGCGCCGACAACGCGGCGAGAAAGTGGCCGGGCATCTCGATCTCCGGCACGATCGTCACGTGGCGCGCCTGCGCATAAGCCGCCAACTCGCGCATCTGGGCCTGCGTGTAAAAAAACGGCCCGTAGGGCGTGCCGTCGCCCGCCTTGCGGTCGCCCTTCTTCGGCGACTCTTTGCGAAACGCGCCGATCTGTGTCAGGCGCGGATACTTCTTAATCTCCAGCCGCCAGCCCTGATCGTCGGTCAGGTGCAACTGGAGCCGGTTCATTTTGTGCAGCGCGAGCAGGTCGATGTACTTCTTGAGGAACTCCACCGGCAGAAAGTGACGCGCGACATCGAGGAGCGACCCGCGCCAGGCGCAGCGCGGTTGATCGGTGATCTCCACGGCGGGAATGCTCCATCCGACACCGCTCTGCTTGGACGCGGCAAACACGGCGGCGGGCAGCAATTGCCGAAGTGTTTGCGCGCCGTAGAATAAGCCCGTCGATGAAGCTGCGCTGATCGCGACGTTCCGTGGCGTAACGCTTAACCGATAGCCTTCGTCGCCCAGCTCGGCGTCGCGGGCCACTTGCTTCAAGACGATTCCCCCGGCGGGCAGGGCGCCATCTTTCAAGCGAACGACGCGGAGAGGAAATCCAGTTGCGGGACGCAATGCCTCGGCCAGATAGAGCGCGGTGTCGAAAGCCGTTGGCGTACCGTCGTGACGGATCGTGGTCTGCCGCGTGAGGGCGAAACTGCCGGGTCGAAGCGATAGATTCGCTGGCTTGGGAATCACCATGACCGGATTGCTTGGAGAAGCGGCTTGTGCGGGGCTGCCTCCTGACTGATCAAAACACAGCCACGCGAAAAGCAAGACGGACAAAAGTTCTCTCGCCGGGAAAAGATCGTTCATTGGTGCCGGTAATCCTGCCCACCAGCTATTCCCCCGGCATTGATCTGAATCAACGGACCGATGGGGAGCGCACGCGCCCCGCCAATAGTGTTCGGCATAAAAAGCGCTCTGGACATTTTCCTCTCTCTCCCCGCGAGGAACGAGTGGGGAGAGAGCCGGAGAGAGGGGAAATGGATAAGAAAACCGCCTCCTCTCCCCGGCCCTCTCCTCCTTTT
>JACQWK010000551.1 GCA_016209525.1 Verrucomicrobiota bacterium | reverse complement strand
GTAAGACGGTGAACCTGCTGTCGGTTGAGTTGATGTTTCTATTTTTCATTCCTGCCGTGTGGCAGGATTAAATTGTCAACTCAACCATTTTTTGCCGAATTTCTGTGGGATGGCTGTGGGCAGAAATAAACGCAAAACTCCCGCTCGCCGGACTCTCCGAGACAACGCCGGGAAAGCACACAGCCCAGGTAGATGATCTTGTCGAATTGTCTGCGGTGAAACAGTGGGAGCTGGTCAGCGGTATCGATCTCCTTGAGGACAGGTGTAATCTCCGATCCACTCTTGCCCATGAAATTGCGGAGTGTGGTCGAGGTCTTGACGAATTCCCGATGATAGAAAAGCCAATAGAGATAGTAATTGCAAACCGCCCGTTCATCTTTCGCCTGTTTCAGCCGACAAAACGGATGATCTTTGGGAATCTTTCTTGTTGATGCCGGGATGCGTTTCCAAATGGGAACTGCTTGAACAACAGGATCAGGAAGCTCGAAGTCTTCAAGTGGCTCGTGTTCGAGGTTGGTCTTCAGATAAGCTTGCACAAAGAAGAGCGCGATTGTGCAAATGGCTTCCTCTGAGCCCCACTTGAAATGCCTCCCCGAATACTTGTGTGCAGATGAGCTTGCCTCTGCCCACTCCCCATCCACACCAATTCGACTGAGCCGAACCTCTGCAGGATTCTCTTTCGACAGCGCAAACTCGAGCGTGACCTGCCTTCTTGCTGGCAACTCCGGCATGGAATACTTGTATCCGCCGGCTGCATGCAAGCCAAGGCAGAATCATCGCGCCGGTCCAAAAGTTCAAGACGCACAAGATCTCAAAGCCTTATCACTTTGGAACACGGCGATTGGCGTCGATTTGCTTTCACCGGACTGATTGCATGCAGCTGCGTTGCTTCAATTGTATGCAAAGTGCTGAAGGATAGCATTTTAGGTTTGAATAACACTCGGGGCGCTTCCAGATTATTCGCGACAACGTTCAACTCTATTGATGCCATGAAAAAAATAATCTGCCCCTCCTGCAGTGCCGAGGCCGACTCCGCCATAGGTCGTGTGACGGCTGCGGCTTTCAGTTCACGGGTGATTCCACACCCTCTGTTCCCACAACGCCAGTGCGCCGGCCTAAGAGCAAGCCGAACTCTGTCTGGCCTTTCTTTTCGACCGCACCGGATCCAGTGGGCAGTTTTCCACAGGAATCCTTTTGTTCCTGAAACTCATCCTCGACGCAGTCGTCTCGAAAGTGCGTTCGACCAAAGTTTCCGTACTGACCTCGACGAGGGACAAGATATGGTCCTTATCACCGATCGTGGTTCCCCCGACCAGGCCCTCAATGACGCCAAGGGAATCGATTATTCTGGGGGCAGCTCCATGTGCAATAACAAATGAGTTTTCTCCGGTGGTTAGAGCGAGTTTTTCGATGGAAAACAATTAGTCCACGGTCAAGCGTGAACGATCAACCTCCCGATTTCATTCCCGGGGTTCGCGAGGCGACAGAACCGCCAGACGCCGGACCGCCGGAAAGGAACGAACCGAAGAATATCTACCTGGACTTTGAGAGAAATCGTGATGCTTTGTCCGGCCAGGTTCGAAGAATCCTCGCCTGCCAGGATAAAGTCCTGTTCCCCGACCAGAGCATTCGTTCGAATGAAGATCCTCTGAACAGGGTGATTGAGACAGTCTTCCCGGAGGGATGGCCTTCGACATATTTTGTCTCCAACACCTCGCTACAGGAAGGGTGGGTGAATCTGGTCTTGCGTCCGAAGATTGAGGGGCCGGCCTTGGTAGCGACTTTTCCAAAGGGAATTAGCCTGGCCTTTGGGGGCTGGTTGCGCGGCAAAGACCTTAAAACCGAGGAGTTCAATCTGAAAAACCCTGTCTTCGAGGTGCAAAAGATTGTGGACCTCGCGGATTGTCCCGCCCGGCCGTTTGAAGTGGAAATAATCTGCCGCGCTTTTCATTCCGAAGAGAGCTTGAGGCGGAGGAGGAACAACCTGTTCACCACGGAATTCGTAACGGCACTTCCACTCATTTCCGTGACTACGCGCGACAATCTCGTGCAATGGCGCGATTACCTCAAGTGGTGGGAGGAAATCATTCGCGCCAAACAAGTGGGCCTCCGTTACCTCGACGTGGAGATTACCGCCAAAGGACCAGTCTTCACGGTCGTTGCCCAAAACGAGCCGAGTTTCAAGCAAGCGCGGAAACTCCTCAATCGAGCGGAGGAGGGCTGCCGGGCGCTTGACCTCAGATGTTCGGCGGACGCGTGGCGCTTTCGGAACAACCCGGAAAACCGAATTCCCATCTGGCGCTTTCCCGAAGTCGGACATTTAGAAGAAGTGGCGCCAGCCCAGGTTACTCCCATCCTCCTGGAGGATTGCCCATGGGAGCAGCCCTGGGTTGTGTCGCTGCGCTCCGAGTTTAACGATGAGGACAGGGAAGCCATCAAAGCTGCCGGGCAACAGGATATGCCGGAAGTGTGCGCCCGGCTTCGCGGACGATTCCCCAGAGAGGGGTTCATCGCGACGGCGTCGGTCGGCGAATGGAGCTTATTGCAGCGGCAACGGCAGGCCGTAAACGATTTTATATGTCCGACCGCCAAGCGCGCCGAGTTCTCCTGCTACGCGCCGTTTCTGAACTATTGGCTTTTCGACATCACCCGGGCCAACGTTCCCGCCGAACTGCCCGCGATCGAAAAGTGGCACAATCCGCAGATCGCGCAGAACGAACGCCAACAAGAAGCAGTGAAGAAAATGCTGGCGGCGCCGGACGTTTGTTTGATTCAGGGACCGCCCGGAACCGGCAAGACGACGGTGATCGCCGAGGCGATCTGTCAATTTGTGGAACGGGGAAACAAGGTGTTGCTCGCCTCTCAGGCGAACATTGCGGTGGACAACGCCCTGGGCCGACTGGGGTCCAATCCGAGGGTTCGCCCGATCAGTTTTGCCAAAACCGAGGACCGGGACAAACAGCGCTTCACTGAGGAGGCCGTGCTGGGGGAGTTCTACCGCTCCGTGGCCAAGGCGTGCCGGAAGAAATTTCTCGAGCAATGGGAAGAGCAGGACAGCCGCTTGAGGATCTGCCGGACGTGGCTCCGTGAGGCCGAGTTTCTGGCCACCGAGTTGAAGCGCCAGCAGGAGCAAGCCGCAGAACTCCGCCGATCAAGTGAGAGCCTCGACGCCGAAGCTGAGACCGAACGCGTGCGCATGGAGGGTGAAAAGCAACGGTTCGCCGAGCGTCTCAGAGAGCGGGAACAGCTTCGCCGCTTCGCTGAATTCCTCCGGGTGGGAGAATCGGGCGACTTTGTCCTGCCGGCACCTTGCCTTTCAGTAGCCGAAGAGGGGCTGTGCCAACCGCTGGCTCAACTCGAAGAACTGGGGATCGGAATCAGGCTCCACCTGTTGAACGTGAGCAATTCTCCGGCGGAGCGGACGCAGGTCGTTCGAGAGACACTGGCGCAATGGCGCCGGCTAACGGCGCAAAAGTTCCGCCTGCGCCAGGACCGGGAGCGGGTCGCCAACGGAGTTGTTTCCTTCGACATCAAGGCTCACGACCAGCACCAAGAACTTGAGGATGACATCAAGAGACTGGAAGCGGCCATGTTAGCTGGAGACCAGTCAGTGATTGACCATTGGCGCGTGAAACGCCGGAAGCTCAACGAACTTAATTCCGGAATCCTGCTCGATGCCGAACTTTACAGTGCGATTTTCCGCATCAACGAATGTTGGAAATCATTGTGCGCCCCAGGCGCCGACCGAAACGCGGTCGTTAACCATCTCTCGAAGACTTTGGAGAGGATCGAGGCGCTCGAAGGGACGATAGCCCAAGCGCAGACCGAACTGATGGCCCGGCTCAACAGACAACTGGAAGAACCTATCGAAGAGCCGGGGGTCGGCTCGCGCTTGGAAGAGCTTCAGGCGAGTCAGCGCCGGATGGAGGCTGAGCGGGAGCGAAACGCCGACGCCCTTCAAGTTCTGCAAGACCGTCTGCGGTCGCACATGCGGGCAATCACCGGAGGCAATCAGGAACAAGACCGCGGCCTTGCGCGCTTGGAGGAGGTGCAGATTCAGGTTCAGAAAGAGACGGAGCGGCTGGCAGCGGAGGCCAGCCGCAACGAGGCGGTGCGCCGTGAGTTGGAACCCCTCCTCCGAGAATGGACCAGTCTCCTGGGAGATGAAAAGCGCTCGCTGGAAGATCAGGATCATTTCCTGGGCACTTATCTTGAGAACTGCAATGTCATTGGCTTTCCTTGCAATCATAATCGCAACGTCCTTCGCGAACACAAGCACCTGAGCTTTGACGTCGCCATGATCGACGAAGTGAGCAAGGCGACACCGCCGGAACTGCTGATGCCGATGATGTCCGCCAAGAAGGTTGTTCTGGTCGGCGATCATCGGCAACTTCCGCCCGTCTTCAGCCAACAGAATGATTCGTTCGTCCAGGAAGCAATCTCCTGGCAGGAGGCTTTCGAACAGGAGGCAGAGGAGAACGACGCTGAAACCGGCGAGGGAGTACTCTCCGTAGATCAGTTCCCAAAGTTCGAGCGAATGGTTACGTCGTCGCTATTCAAGGAGTATTTTGAACGGGCGCCCGACTTGATCAGAGCGTCCCTGACCAAACAGTTTCGCATGCACTCGGACATCATGGCCGTGATCAATCATTTCTATGAGCAGCGGCTCGAGATGGACGCTGCGACGCTGGACCCGCTCCGGGCGCATGGGCTTCTCATCAACTCCGAAGACGGCCTGCCCCTGATCACGCCCGAGCGGCATGTCCTGTGGGTTGATTCGTCCACCGATCCTTGCGGAAGACGCCATTGGGAGGACCGCTTCCAACAGAATCAGAGGGGACGTTCCAAGGAAAACAGCCTTGAAGTAGCTTTGATCGTGGCAATGATTGAGAAGATCCAGGGGTTCTACACGCAGCATCCTTCAGAGGGCAAAGTGGAGGTTGGGGTCATTTCTTTTTACCGGGGGCAGGTTCGTCGCCTGCGGCGCGGCATCAACAAGAGCAGGTATCCTTCGCTGGACATTGAAATCAACACCGTCGATGCCTTTCAAGGGAAAGAAAAACGGGTCGTCCTGGTGAGCTTGGTGCGGAACAAACCCTCCGGCCGAACGGATTCCAAGGCGTTTGTAGCCCAGTTTGAACGAATCAACGTCGCCTTTTCCCGCGCCAGCCATCTATTGCTCATCTTCGGGGCGACACAAATGTTTCAAGACTGCGAGGTCCAAATGCCGAAGATGGACGGGCTGGGCCAAACCACCCAAAGGGTTTACAAGAGCATCATCGATGAAATCAAGCGCAAGGGGGGATGGATTCTCAGCCGCGCCGTGATTTCTCCCAGGAAGTACGAGCCAAATGCGCATTCCGCTAGGCCCAATTCACATCGGGTTCCCCGTCCTTGAATTCGAATGCACGGTAACCCATTGCACGCCACGCAAAGCGACGGTGTTTGAAGAGATGATCTGCAAACTGGTCGCCAAACTAAGTCACCATTCCGCCTATGGGTCGATGTCCCTGCGGCAACTGTTCGAGGAGATCTTGTGCGTGCCGGATGCCCAGGAGTTGGCGAGTCCCAGTCTCGATCAACTCGTGGGTTTGGGAATCTTGAGCAACCCCAATAAATACGGATTTGCTTTGAGGGAAATTTTTCTTCGCGACCTTTCCTTGACCCGGCAGGGAGTGGACTTTCTGAATTCAGGAATGCTTCCGGCGCGGCCCACGGACGTGAAGGAACGGTTGTGTTATGACGAGACGCGCAATGTGTTCCTTAATTCGAGTGAGCAAGAGAAGTTGAAGAAGAAGGACGGATTCTATGCGCTGCCATCGCTTCTGCAGGACGGGGTTCCGGCAGACATTATTCGACGCGATTTCGGCAGCACCCGGCCAGAGTGGATGACAGCCCATACATTGATCACCCGGATAATTCCGGGCGCACCGGAGGTCTTATATCGAATCGCAGTCGCTGCGGTGCAAATCACCGAGCAGGGGAAACTCCATTGGGGCTTGAAGAATCCAGAGGACGAACGCGGCCTGGAATCGGGTCACGGCCAGGAGCTCTTCGACAAGTGGATCGCTCCCAAGTACCAGCTTGATGGCCTGGCAGCGCAAGCACTGCCCATGGTTGCCGCGGCCAAGATCCTCCCGCGGGTCGGGGAGATCCTTCCCATTGGCCGGCTGCTGGAATCCCGAAGCGCCTCACGGCCTGCCGTCGAGTTTGTCGCACTGCCCCGGGAATTGGCCCGGGTTCCCGAAGCTCTTCCCGGCCATCTGATCGTGTGCCTGGACGGTCCCAAGGCGCTCACTCGGATCGTTTTCAGCGAGGACCGAACCGGAGCAGTCATTCATTCCAACGAGTCAATGGTCGAGCCGGACGCCTGGGTTGTGGGCACGGGGCCCATCATGACAGGTGGAGGCCAGTTGCTCATCGACGAGGGCGGCGTTCGGGGGTTCCTGCCGTGCGCCTGGCATTACACGAGCGAACTGGCCCGCAATTCCTATGAGCTGTTGATCGCTCGCCTCGATGCCAGCCTGGCAAGTTCGGAAGACCTGGATGTCCAGAGTCTGCGCTGCCTGTACCTGGGACCTCAAAAGGTCTGGCAAGACTTGGTCGCGCGAGTCAAAGCCAATCCAGAGGGTCTGAAGGCCAAACAAATTCGCCTTGAAAACACGGCCAAGAAGCTCTTTGGCGCGCGGGCGGATGCCGCGGCCTTCTCGAACATACTGAGGATCCTGATCGAGGAACTGGAACAACACCCGCCAGACGATGCCGAGACGGTTCGGGAGGCGCTTGAGGTTTCCACAGCACTGCCGGAAGGTCCGGTGCGAAAACGCTTTCGCACGCGTCTTGCCGAACTGATTCAGCCACCCCAAGACCTTGCGGGATTGGATGCGCTGTGGTCGGTCTGCTCTCAGGCCGATGACGCGGAATCCCTGATTGGCAACCCGCGAATCTATCACGCGGGCATCATAGAAAAGCTCCTGAACGGATTTCCCACGCGACCCGTGGAATCGTTCCTCAATCGCAGCTCGTTTGATGCTGCTCTGGCTAACTTGAAACAGTGTGAATTGAAAATCCTGGCGGCGCTGCAAGTGCCTTCGTTGGAGGAATTGGAGCCGAATTACTCCGCCGCGCCCGCCGCCAGAGACACTCATCAGTTGCAGAAGCTTCTCAAGGAATGGGAACAGAGATATGCTGATTTGTTCAGAACTCGATTTGCCAAGCCGTTCGCGGAACGAGGGAGCACGCCCATCCACAGGATGAACGACCGTCTCTGTCAGTGGGCTAAGCAGTGGCGCGCTCCCCGCGGCGCCACGAACGAATCTGGCGCGAGAATATTCGTCCTGGACACCAACGTCTTCCTGGCTGACCCCGAAATCCTCAAGCGGTTCGCTCCCAGCGACCAGATCAAGGTGTCAAAGACTGTGCTCGCCGAGCTGGATCACTTTAAGGACGACCAGAAACTCGGCGTCAGCGCCCGGGCCGCGATCAAGGCCCTCAGCCATTGCCGCGACCGCTTGAACATTGCTTTTGAAGCAGCGCGCAGCGAACTACTTCCCAGCGATTACAATGGAGCCGAACCGGACCACCGGATTCTGTCGGTGGCCTTGCACTTTAAGGCCGCCCGCCCCGTTCTTGTGACCTCGGACCAAAACCTGCAGCTCAAAGCCGGTGCCGAGGGACTCCAGACACTCTCGCTGCAAGCATTCCTTAAGTCTGAACCCAGAACCCCATCCAAATCATGAGCAAACATGCTATTTTCAACTATCATTTCGAGGTCGCCAGGCGCCGTGAGGCGTACTTGAACCGCCTTCGAGAGAACACGCGAAAGTTCCTCGGGCGGTACCGAGCGGAATATGAGAAGATGCAGGCCAACCGCTACGAGGAGGTTATTCCCCTGGAGATGGCGGAGTTGAGTGCGAGACTGGCTCAGGTTGAGGTGCTGCTGGCCACAGATGTGGAAGCGGCGCGAAATCTCAGTTTGGAGATCGGCGCTACCATCGGCCGGAACTGGTCCTTGGGACATGAGATGAGTCGGAAATTGGCGGAAGCCGAGCGGCGGCATCAACACGAAGAAATGGTTCAGCGAAAAAGCCGCCTGTTCGAGGTCTTCGAGCGCCAGCAAAGCCAGATTCACGACCCGGTTGTGCGCGACTTTGCCCGCCAGGACTTGAGCCGATTGAGGCAGGATTTGACAAACTCGAACCCGGACGTTGGCGAGTCAATCCTCGGCAGCCGCCTTACCGCGATCATCGAGCGTGCTTCCCAGCGAGCGGCCGAGTGGAAAACGGAACAAGAGCGAACCCGAAAGCTCGTGGAAGCGGAGAACGCGCGGAGCCGCCAGGAACGCGAAGCCCACCTGCAGCGAGTTCGGCAAACCACAGCAACGTGTCTGGACCGTTACCGGGCCAGCTATGAGGAGATGCGCGGGCGGGGCTTTGAGGAAGTTATTCCCGCCGAAATGGAACAATTGAGACAGCGATTGCAAGAGATCGACAAGACGCTCGGCAACAACCCGGCATCGGCTCAGGAACTGAGTAATCAGGTTCGCGACACGATCGGCAAACTCTGGGCACTCGGCCGCGAGTCTCGACAGCGCTTGGCCGAAGCCGAGAGACGCAAGGACCGCCAGGAGAAGTCGGAGCAGAAGAGCCGGCTGATCGAGAATTTCGAGACAGAGCAGAGCAAGATCAAGGATCCGGTCGTGCGTGACTTTGCGCGAGACGCCCTGAAAGATCTGAGGCGTGATTTGATGGCGTCCCGGAACGACATCGATGAGGCAGCGCTTCGCCAACGCCTGGACGTCATTATTGAAAGCGCGGAAGAGCAGGCCTCGAAATGGAAGTCCGCCCAAGAGGAGACGCAGCGAATCGTCGAGGAAGATTCAGCGAAGAGCCGCCGGGACCGTGAGGCTTACTTGAATCGCATCCGGGATAACACCCAGAATTTCCTGAATCGCTTCCGAACTGCCTCCGAGAGGATGAAAGAGGAGGGCCTGGAGGAACTGATCCCGGAAGAATTGGCGCGGCTGAAAACAGACCTCGACCGGATCGAATCGTGCCTGGAAGACGATCCCGAAGCGGCCCGGTTCATCAGCCTACAAGTGGGGGCGTCCCTAGAACGGGTCTGGTCAAGCGGCCGGGAGGCCAGACGTCGAACGATTCCCGAAGAAAAGGCTGAACTGCCCGTCGCGCCGCAGACAAAAGAAGCGGCAAGCGATCTCATGGACCTTCTCGACGGGGAACTGCGCAAGATTAACGATCCGATTGTCCGCGATTTTGTCCGGGAAGAGGTTTCGGCGATTCGCCAGGACATTGCCCGCGGCCAAGAAACCAACACTGCGAAACTCCGCAAGCGATTGGGCAAACTCCAGGAAAAGGCGTCCAAGCAAGCCGCCCAATGGAAAGCGGAGGTGGAGCAACAGAACCGCAAGGAAAGCCAGCGTCGCCAAATCGAATTGGTGGAGGAGGAAATCGCCCGCGCGGAGCAGGAAAATCCAGAAGCGATGCGTCCAATCCTGGAAACCCTGCGCAACCACAAAGCGAAGGCCAAGGAAGGCGGCCTAAAGGGTGAGTCTCTGGAAGGAATTCTTAAGCGTGCCCTCAAAGAGTCCGATGACGCGTGCGCTGACGAGCAAATCAGAAAAGAGGTCGTTCGATCAGTTAGGGACTCCCTGAAGCGCGCCGGCTTTGTGGTTGACGATCCGAAACGGATCAAGGAAGGCGGTCAAGACGTTGTCGCCATCACGGCCAGCAAGCCCTCGGGCAATCAGGCTTCGATCCGAGTGGATTCAAACGGCCGCTTCGAATACCGGTTCGACCAATACGAAGGCACCGCCTGCAAAAAAGACATCGCCCGCTTTACCAAGGAACTCAAAGAGATTTATGGAATCGAACTTTCCAACGAGCGAGTCATCTCGGATGTGCCCGAACCGGACAAGCGCCAGGCTCGCCCAATTCCAACCACAGAAAACCGCCAACAAGGATAACGTATGAGCACAAAAACAACTCCGCGCTGGCTGGAGACGCTTCTCCGCGAAGCCGGCTATCGTCGTTGCCTCATTGTCACGGGAAATCTCCACGACGTCTGTCTTTGCGTCGACACCGTCGAATACCTCCCTGTTGCCGAAGTTTTGGGTAAATCGCTACTGCGACGCGGCTTCTCTGAAATCGTCTATTGGGACTCCTTTGGCGGTGTCCGTGGGATTCCTCCGGAGCGCTGGGACGAGCTCCGAAAGGCGTCCACATTCGGTGCCAAGCCGCGCGAGGAAGGCGGGCAAGGGGAGGCGTATGACCTCGGCCCCGCCGAAAAGAAGCCCACCAGCCAAGAGCAATCTGTTCGCGAATCAGCGGACGACTTTTTCCCAGTCGTATTGCGAACCATCGTTTCCAACCCGTCGCCGCGGCGGATTGCCTTCATCATCGATTGGAGCCAGTACCTCTTTGGCGATTCACGCTCGCTTTCTGAAAAGGAGAGAAACTGGCTGCTTATTCTCTCCAAAATCTTTCGTGCTTCATTGACCGAATCTCCTCAGGAAATTGGTCGGCCTTACCATTTGTTGGTGTTTCTCGACCACTCCTCTAGCCGAGTCCCCTCAATCTATTTTCAGGGCAACATGAACGTCAGCCAGGTTTCAATTCCGCTGCCGGGGCGCCTGGAACGCGAAGCGTTTCTCAAGAACAACAGCACCCATTTTCGCTTAAAATCTCCCTTGATCCCGAATGACCCGCAAATCCCGGACTTGGCCGACGCGCTGGACGGCTTCAGGCTCCGGGACATGCTGCAAGTCTGCATACTTTCCCTTCAAACAAGCGAGGCGCTCACATTTGC
>JACQWK010000542.1 GCA_016209525.1 Verrucomicrobiota bacterium | reverse complement strand
CGCTGAAGCACTCGCCAGGAGGTGCGTGGGGAGTTCTCGAACCCTACCGGGAACTCCCCCGTTTTCCTCAAACCCGCTTCCCAACACTCATTCCCTCGCTTACCCCGCACCCAACGCCATCAATCACCGAGATCGCTCTCACTCCGGTCGAGCACTTCTGGCAGCCCCACGGTGATTTGAAGCCACAGTCCCGGCACTGAGAGTTCCGCGTCCTTCGCCGATACGTGCGTGGCTATCCCATTATGAGGACGGTGGCGTGAAGTTTCGGATTCAGTCTGGTCTGCGCTTGATTGGCGCCAGTCGCAGGCTATGGTGGCGTCTGTAGATTCGCCTTTTGTCTAAATCAGCAAAGGCGCCAAAATCTGTGAAAATGAGTCGTATGAAAACAGTTCGTTCTAAGCACCGCCGGATTCGACGAAACGTCCCCCGTGGATTCACCCTCATCGAGTTACTGGTCGTCATCGCCATCATCGCCATTCTGGCGGGCATGCTCCTGCCCGCGTTGTCGAACGCGAAGGAGAAATCCAAGCAAGCCTCCTGCTTGAACAATCTTCGGCAAATGGGCGTCGCCGCCTTCCTTTACGCGGACGACCATCAGGATCGGCTGCCGCCGCCGTTATTCGATCCCGACCAATTTCCGGGCATTGGCCCCTATAACAGCTATCTTCTTTTCGGTTGGGGCGGACAAGTCGGCAAACCGGCCGAGGCCAAGCTCGCGGCCAACCTGGGCCATCTTTATGTCGGCAATTATCTGACGACGCCCGATATCTTCTACTGTCCGAGTCTTCGGCACGCGAAAGGTTTGAGAGTCTCGTTCGAAAAGAAATATTTCGAAAGCGCCACCGTTCGCTGGCCCATGTATGCCATCGATGGACAGGTGAACATGACCTACATGTATTTCCCGCAAACGGACGTTCTTTCCAAAAAGGAGAGCGAAGCGAAACTCGGTTGGGTGCAAGTCGCCCGGAAAACCACCGAATTGAACGCGCAGCGATCCTTTGTGACCGATCTGATTTACACCTGGGGCACGATGGCCCACACCAGTGGCAGGAATCCTTACGGGATTAATGCGCTCTGGGGGGATGGGCACGTGAAGTTCAGCACGACCAAGGCCGCGTTCGATCAGAAGCTCTGGGGCGGGACCGGCGCCAACCCGACGACTGAGACCCCCGGCGACAATCCGACCAAATGGCGCACGATTGTGTCCTACCTGCGTCCTTGATCGCGTCTCCAATTGGGATTTGAAGGAATGGGGGAAGCTGCTGACCACACCACTTTGGTGCGAGTGATGGGTTGGGGAAGAATTCCGCAAAGGTCGCGCATTCAACTTTGCTCCTGCGTTGCTTTGTTGTTCAATGGCCCGATTCAGGTTAAACAACGCACGCAAATGAACACGACCCTCAAGATCACAACGCTTGCCGCATGCTTCATTCTGTCAGCTTCAGTAACCGCCGTGGCCGGTCAGGCGCCACTCACTTGGAAAACCGGCGTTGCCTCCACGGTCATTACTCCGGAGACAAGCATGTGGATGGCCGGTTACGCCAGCCGCACCAATGCCTCCAATGGGGTGAAGCAGGAGCTCTTCGCCAAAGCGCTCGCCTTGGAGGACGAGCAAACCAACCGCTTGGTCATCGTCACGCTCGACTTGATAGGAATTCCGCGAACGATGCGAAAGAACCTGGAGAAGCGTGTCCAAGAGGGCTTCAAACTGCCGCCGGAGTTTCTCTTGCTCAATGCCTCGCACACGCACAGCGGGCCGGAGTTCCGCGTGGGCCGCACCCCGGCGGATGACGGCGAGTTCAAGCCGGCGAAGGCGGGTGAACTCTATGGCGCCAAATTGGAGGAGAAGGTTTTTGCACTGATCGGAGAAGCTTTGAACAGCCGTGCGCCGGCAAGGCTGCTCTACAGCCACGCCCGTTGCGGCATTGCGATGAACCGGCGATTGCCGACCGAGCGAGGCTACCAGAACAGCCCGAATCCGGAAGGTCCCGTGGACCACGATGTGCCGGTTCTCGTCGCCTTGAGCGAGAACAGGAAGCCGCGCGCGATCCTTTTCGGCTACTCGTGCCACAACACCACGCTCGCGCTTTACCAGTTTTGCGGCGATTACGCGGGCTACGCGCAGGAGTATCTCCAAGCGGACAACCCCGGCGCGACCGCGCTCTTTATCAACGGTTGCAGCGGCGACCAGAATCCGTATCCGCGCGGCACCTTCGAGCTGGCGCAGCGGCATGGACGGGCCCTGGCGACAGCGGTGGAGGCGGCGATCGGAGTGCAACGCCCTCGTGAAATCAAAGGGCCGTTGCGTGCCGCTCTCGCCGAAATCGTTCTCGACTACGCTCCGATTCCGTCGCGGGAAGAGTTCGGGAAGCGGCTTTCCTCGACCGACCGATACGAAAAACGGCATGCCGAGCGGATGCTCGCAAAGTTGGAGGCCGGCGAGAAATTGCCGGTGAATTATCCTTATCCCGTGCAAGTCGTACATTTCGGCCAGGACATCGTGCTCGTCGCGCTAGGCGGGGAAGTGGTCGTGGACTACTCGCTCCGGCTGAAGAAGGAACTGGCTGGACCCGTCGTTTGGATCGCCGGTTATTCGAACGACGTGATGGCTTACATTCCGAGCCGGCGCGTCCGCGAGGAAGGCGGTTACGAAGCCGAAGGCGCGATGCGTTTCAGCGTCACGCATCCCGGTCCGTGGGCGCCGACGTTGGAGGAGAAGATTGTCAGCCAAGTGCACGAGTTGAATCGGCGGTTGAAGGGGGATTGAACCAGGAAGGACGCCGATTTCCGGCTCCTGCACCAGCCGCCACCAGCGCAGTTATGCAGTCCAAGGCAGAACGGTCGATGAATCAGCTCGACGCCCTGCCGTCCGCCATGGCCGAAGTCGATGCCTACTACAAGGCACGCGGCCTCTTCCAAGACAAGTTCGGCTACGGCGTCAGCCCGGCGTTGCTTGTCATCGATATGGCTTACGGCTGGACGGATCCGGAGTATGCGGGCGGTTCGGCGCGGCTGGACAGTGCCATCGCGGCTATTCAGCGGCTCTTGCCCGTCGCGCGCACGAAAGGCATTCCGGTCATCTATACGACGTCGCCGTTTCCTCAAACCCAACCCAAGTCGGCGGCCGACTTCTCGCCAAAATTCCGAAAGTGGGATCAACGCGCCTGCGAGATCGATGAGCGCGTCAAGCCGCTGCCTGGTGAGTATATCGTTTACAAAGAACACGCGAGCGCCTTCGCCGGCACCGCGCTCGTCGGCCATCTCCTGGGCCGACGCGTCGATACACTCCTCATCACCGGTTGCTCGACCAGCGCTTGCGTCCGCGCCACGGCCACCGACGCCAAGTCCAATCAACTCAGACCCATCGTCATTCGCGAAGCCGTGCAAGATCGGAGCGAGATTCTTCACGAGTTTACGCTGTTTGATTTGCAGGCGCGCTTTGCGGATGTCGTGGGCCTGGAGGAGGCTTTGAGATACTTGCAGGGGTAGGCCGCCCAGATGTTCGCGACAGAGTGAAGCGGCGTCTCCGATCAAAGCTCTCCGATACAAATGGGCTCTATGCCGAAAGGGAAGAGTCATCCCTACATTCATGGAACCGACCGAAGCGAGCAACGCCGATTGTCGAATCTCAACGGGTTGTTGAACCGGGCGTGCTTGCGCGAGCTGGCGTTGATCGGAGGCGAGATGGTGTTGGACGTTGGCAGTGGGTTGGGACAATTCGCGCGCGACATGGCGCGCGTGATTCGACCTGGCGGACGGGTCGTGGGCATCGAAGCCGACGAGAAACAACTTGCGGAAGCGCGGCACCAAGCCCGCGCGGCGGGCGAAGGCGGCCTTGTGGAATGGCGCCTGGGAGACGCGCTGGCGCTGCCGTTGAAGAAAGTGGAATGGGCTCGGTTTGACGTGGCGCACGCGCGCTTCGTGCTGGAACACGTGCGCGAACCGGAACGAGTCGTGGACCAGATGGCCCGGGCCGTCCGACGCGGCGGACGAATTGTGCTGGAGGACGACGACCATCAGGTGCTGCGGCTCTGGCCGGAACCGCCCGGCTTTGCCGAACTTTGGCAGGCCTACATCCGCGCCTACCAGTACTTGGACTGCGACCCGTTCGTCGGAAGACGCTTAGTGGCGTTGCTGCAACAGGCGGGCGTGCGGCCGATCCGCAACGACTGGATTTTCTTTGGCTCCTGCGCGGGAGACCGCGAATTTCCCGCCTTTGTCCGGAACCTCATCGGCGTCATCGAAACCGCGCGCACGGTTGTCACCGGTCCCATTGGGTTCCCAGTAAAACAGTTCGATGACGCCCTGCGTGTGTTGCGCCGATGGGGCCGCCGGCCCGATTCGGCAATCTGGTATGGCTTGTGTTGGGCGGAAGGCGTGCGTCCATGAATCCAAGTTTAGGGACAGGGCGCGTCGGCGACAGTTGAACCTGTGCCTGGTCAGTTGCAGGAGTGGCTAGCCACGGCGCGCCAGCGTTTGGAGTGCGTGCGATTTATCGCCGCTATTGCCGGAGGATGTGCGGCCCCAACTGTGAAGCCGCTGGTCGCCAGGCGGGCGTGAGAAAGCGGCGATAAATCGCTCGCAGTCCAAACGCTTCGCGGCTCCCTATGGTTCGGGAGGTTGGCTGATCATTGGTCGAATCTCCGAATTGTCGCTATCGCGCAAATTCGAACTGCCCTAGATCATCGTGTCGGCAGGCTGCTCACGAAATTCTCAGCCTCGTCAGTGCTGCCACTGCCTTTGTATTTCGCGATGTTTGGGTAAGGGAAAAGCGGTCGCGTTCCGATCACCTTGTTGTTTTGATCCCGCCTTTCGCCCAGGAGCATGTCAGGAGCCTTGCCCTCCTCCACCCAGCGGATGACGGCTTCAAACTGTCCCGTGGGAGTCGGACCCCGGCCGCGAAAGCCGTGATCGACGCCTGGTGCGAGGAACAGCCGGGCAAACTGCGCGGTGCTTCCGGCTCCCCCCATCCGTTGCTGAAGCCGCTTGTAGTAGTCGATCGTCCCATCCGCCGGGATGAGTTGGTCCGCGAGCCCGTGATAGATGATGAGCTTGCCGCCACGATCACGGAAGCGGGTGAGATCAGGATTATCCGTGCCGAAGACCACGCCATACTGTTCGACGGATTGTTTCCAAAGCAGTTCGAAACCAGCCGGCGTCAGCGAGGTCCAATCCCACTTCGGATCCTGCGCCAAAAAGAACCGGAACCAATCCAGCGGAATGCCGAAAGGGCGTCCCGTCAATGGCGAACCGGTCGTGCCGGCGAGAGCAAAAAGCTCTGTGCCGCGCGACAGACCGTGCCACAGGAAACTTCCGTCTGGTCCGCGCGGACCTTCCCAGATCTCGCGGACCACCTCGGCGTCGGCTTCGGTGAAGGTGTCGTCGCCAACTTTCGTGCCCACGAGCGCTTTCGGGTCGTAGTCACACCGAGAGGGATCGTCGATGACGCCGTCCTTGACTCCATCCGACGCATCGCACGCCGCCACAGCCGCGGCCGTGGCCGCGTCGAGCTTGGCTTTCGGCACGAAATTCTTGGCCGCGACCATCACGACCTGGGGCCAAAGATCGGCGGGGAGGAACCGATGCCAGTTGATCGCCGGACACGCGGAGACAATTCCGTCATAATCCTCCGGGAATCGTTGCGCTTCCATCAATCCCTGGCGACCACCGGACGAACCGCCCACGAAATAGGAATAGCGCGGTGCCTTGCCATAGAACGCTTGCGTGAGCGCCTTGCCGACGACCGTCATGTCGTGGATGCCGAGGTAGGCATTGTCGATGATCGCCTGCCAATTCAGCCGCCCGTTGACGTCGAGCGCGAAGCTGCCGCTGCCGCCCTCATGACCGGTGTCGGTCGCGCCCGCGGCGAATCCCTGAGCCACCGGCCCGCGCAAGCTGCCCGCGCTTCCCCCCGAGAATCCGCCGCCGCCGTTTCCGCGAAATCTTCCGTTCCAATTCTTCACCGGCAGACCGATCCATACCTTGACGCGGTCTCCGGACGGCGGATGCGTGACGGTGGTGGTGACCCGGCACGAACCATCGGACGGATCGATGGCCGCGGAATCGATGGTCGTGTTTGGAATTGAAACCTTGGTCAGGCTTTCGCAAGGGCAGACAGGCGCGACGTCAGGGAAGAGTGGTTTCGGCGGCGCCTCAGCGGCGCGGCCCAAAGTAACGGCAACCGAGATCGCCGAGACGACGATGGCTTGCTGGATTGGCCGGTGAACCCTTAGCAGGCGACGTTCTGGCGCTTCCGTGGGGAGCGCACGCGCCCCGCGTGCAGCTCGCGGCGCCTCGCCGCGATGCTGCGCCTTGTCATGACCAACTCGTGTTTGGTTCGTCGCCGCAAATCGAGTCGGCGAGGCGTCGGCGGGAACACGCGTGGCCGCGTCTGCTCCCCAAAGTTTGTGAGAAATGCCGGTGGGTGGGATGACGTTTTCGTTCATGACTGGGTGGGTTGTTAATCGATGGACGGCCCCTTGGCAATCGGCGAATGCAGGGATGAGCGCAGAGGACGTGAAACTGGATCCTGGCTTTCCGTCTGGCCACAAAAGCGATGCCGGCGTCTCTCCCTGTTTCTCCATCCGGGCGCATCTTGACCCTGCCACCGAAGGGTAGGGACGCCGGGCTTCCGGCGTCCCCGCCCGCGTGCAGCGGGCGGAACTCGAATCCCGCAGCCAACATAGGCG
>JACQWK010000541.1 GCA_016209525.1 Verrucomicrobiota bacterium | reverse complement strand
CGGCAAGATCGACCCGCGGCTAGCGCACGGCTCGGGCTACGGAATGGTGGCGGCACACCGCGGATTTCAGCATCCGATTGGCGAGTGGAATTTCCAGGAAGTTACGGTCAAGGGCTCGACCATCAAAGTGGAACTCAATGGCACAATCATCCTCAACACGGATCTGAGCCGGGTGACCGAATACATGGGCAAGAGTCCGCATCCGGGCAAGGAGCGCACTTCCGGCCACTTCGGCTTCGCCGGTCACAGCGACCCCGTCCAATTCCGCGGCGTGAGCATCAAAAGGCTCTAGCTTAGAATCTCAAATTTCAAATCTGAGATTTGAGATTGCTGAGTCAGAGCCTCGTTATCTCGGCTGCTGCGCTTCTTCTCACGCGCTCAAGGGCCGCGCCGGATGCGCAATCCGTCTCAATCTTCACCCGGCCGGATTGCGTGATACGTGTTGGTGGCCGGATTTCGCAGCGTTTTCCTCCGGCCGTTGGGCCAGATCACTTCGATGGCTTCGACCTTGCTTTCGGATCCTAGTCCGAAATGCGCCGTGGTCGCAGGTTGAGACCGGTACGAATCACCGGTTACGAAGTGACGGTTTTGAGTGCCGCCTGCCGTCGTGAGAAGCACCTTGGCGCCTACGGGTGAGAAACCTCGCCCGAACTCTCGCAACCGGATGCCGATCCAGTTGCCGGCGCCCTCGGCAAAATTTGGAAATAGACACAGCGTTTGCCGAAAGCTGGGCCAGGTTTGAAATGTCGTGACGAGCAAGTCCAGCTTTCCATCTCCGTCGAGATCGTCACTCACGGCGTTGCGGCAATCTTCTTCCAGAGCAACGCCCATCAGGTAGCCCGCTTCGAGGAAGCTATGCCCCACTTGGTTCAAATAAAGGCGGTTCTTCTCGAAGCCGCCGTACGAGAGACCCGCGCCTTGGTCTCGCGCGCGCGCGGCACGGAAGTGTTGGTCGAGCGCCGGATTCTCCTTCGAATTGCCCAGATAAATGTCATGCGTCCAAAACTGGGTCTCGTAGTCCTTGGCCGACCGGCCGCTGATGTGCCCATTGACCACATAGATGTCCAAGTCTCCGTCGTTGTCGAAGTCGCCGGACGCCACGCCCCACGACCAGCCAGATCGCGCGACTTGCGCGCTCAGCGGCGTCTGTTGGAAAACTCCCTCTCGCCGGAAGTAAAGGCGATTCCCGTAGGCCATTTGGGTCCGCATTCGATTGTGCGCCGGAAAATCGGGCAAACCGGCCTTGAGCGATTCGAGCCGATCCGCCACGAAGGAATTCATGCCGATCACAAAAAAGTCCAGGCGTCCATCCCGGTCAAAATCGCCGATGGTGTGGGCCATGCCGAAGGCGTGCGCCTCATCCAGCACGCGGCTCGTCACCTCTTCGAAATGCCCCCGTCCATCGTTGAAATAGACATCCGTCCCGGCGAAATCACTGACCACTAACAAATCGAGATCGCCGTCTTCGTCCAAGTCCACAAGGGAGCTGCTGTAAGTGCGGCGAAACCGTTTCTTGTCGAGCCCGGCCTGTTCGGCCTGATCTGTGAAGCCGCCGTGGCCATCATTCACCAACAGAAATGAAGGATAGCCATCATTGGCGTCGTAATACGGCGTGGGCATTTGCCCGCCTTGGTAGGGGGCTTTGTACTGGGCCAGCCAGACGTCCAGGTCACCGTCACCATCGATGTCACCGGCGGTCATCACGTGCGGGTTCGCCAGCGCTCGAGCGGTGAAGCGGATTCGTCTGGGCGGCTTTGGAAATCGGCCTTGAGCATCTCCTGCAAACAACGCGAGGCCTTGGGAATCCGCCGCGAGAAGGTCCACGTGTCCATCGTTGTCGAAATCGGCGAAGACGCCTGCGCTCAAGGATGACAACGGATAGGCGAGCAGTTTGTCCGGACCGAAGTTTCCTTTCCCGCGATTCCAAAAGACCCGGTTTCGGCCCGGCAGAATGATTTCGGATAAACCGTCGCTATCCAAGTCGTAGAGGTGGAGGGCTGGTTCCGCCAACTTGGCCTCCGGCTTTTCAGGCGTGAAGTCAACCGCGATCACGTGATGGAACGGCGCGTCGCCTCGCCGTCTCACGATTTCGAGCTGGCTGGCATCGATCAGCGAGGGAAACGGCGCGCCGTCCGCATCCGGCTGCCGGCGCCATTCGACGCGAAGATTTCCGCGCACGATAACCCGTTCCACCGTGTTGGAATTGAACACGTGCAGGGTCGTGTAAATCGTGGATTCGGCGGTTCCGTCGGTGTCCAACGCGAAGCGCGGATGCCGCCATTCCGATTGCTCGAGCCGGTAACCGTGGTGTTTCAACTCGGCGACCAATCGGCTCCAGGACGCGTGACTCAGTCGTTGAACCGGCGCCTTGAATTGTTGAAGTGAAATTTGGTGTTCACGCCATTCGCTCTTGTCCAAAGTACCCACTCTGAGTTCTCCGAACGGAAAACTTGCGAGCACCACCGATGCATCCTCCTGATTTCTGAGGTCATCCCAGAGTTTGATGAAGATTTCCTCGTGACGTTGGGCCGCGGCTTCTTTTGACCAGGCGGTGTCCTCCAATCGATGGCGCCGGGCTTCGAGGGCACGGAGGTCCTTGGTCAACGCCGGCTCCGATTTGGATTGGACAGGAAATTCCCCCGTCGCCGTTCGTCGTTCGGAAGGATCGGTCCGGTCTGCCCTGTTTGCCGATCGGAAAAGCAAGTAAGCTGAAAGAGCCAGGAGCACAGAACCGATCAGGCAGGCAGTGGTCTTCGTCTTCATGAAACACAGCGCAGCACCGCGGCAACGACGTTGATGAAGATCGAACTTCGAACTTCCAACTTCGAACGAGAAGCAGATTCTCTCGAGGGTTGCCGTTCGATGTTCATCCCCTCACCAACACTTCTTCGCAGGTCGCGAGCAATGGCCACGATCGCACTGCGGCGGCGGATGTCCGGTGATCGTATCAGTCCGCGTTCGCAGTGTCGATGCACCGGCTTGCGCCGTTCGCCTGAGGGCGTAGAATCGTTCGATGATTACTCCAGCCAATCACCCATGAGCTCCGCAAATCCACGACGACCCTCCGTAATCCGAATCCCACACGCTGAATCGCCCCCGAACCCTTTGAATCCCGTCACCCTCGCGGTCCTCTTCGTCCTGTTCGTCCCATCGGTCCACGCTGCCGTTGAAATGACTTTCCCGGGGAAGCACTGGGAGGAAGCGACCCCTGAATCGCAGGGGATCGATCCCGCCAGATTGACGGCAGCGGTGCAATTCTTGGAGCGCAACTCAGGCGGCGATGGCGTCAAAGAACTCGTCGTCATCCGCAATGGCCGTCTGGTTTGGAAGGGCGGCGATATTGACAAGGTCCACGGCATTTGGTCCTGCACAAAATCGTTTACCAGCACCGTGCTTGGCCTGTTGATCGAAGACGGCAAATGCAAGCTGGACACGCCCGCGAACCAAGTCTTGCCCGAGTTGAAGCCGGCGTACGCGGACGTCACGCTGCGGCATTTCACCACCATGACTTCCGGTTACCGCGCGGTTGGCGACGAACCACGCGGCGGGTACCGACATGGGCCGAGCACCACGCCGTTTCAACCCAGCGCGCAACCGTTATTCGCCCCGCCAGGCTCGCAATACGCGTACTGGGATTCTGCCATGAATGAGTTCGGCCTTGTGTTGACCCGTATCGCCGAAGAGCCGATGGAAGCGCTTTTCAAGCGCCGCATTGCCGATCCGATCGGGATGAATCCGGCCAAGTGGAATTGGGGCGATTACGCGACCAACGATACGGTCGTGGTGAACGGCGGTTCGGGCAATTCCAACCGACATATCTTCATTTCGGCTTGCGAACTGGCGCGCCTTGGCCACCTGTTCCTCAACCGCGGGAATTGGAACGGGCGCCAGCTTCTGAGCGCCAAGTGGATTGAGCAAGCTACATCCGTCCATGTGCCTGCGACACTCCCTTGGGCGCAGCCGGAAAGCGAGATCGATGGCCGCGGCTGTTACGGATTCAACTGGTGGGCTAATGGCATCAAAGCCGACGGCAAACCGCTTTGGCCTGGCGCGCCATCCGCGACTTTTGCCGCCGCCGGTCACAACAATAACCGTCTGTTCGTTATTCCGGATTGGCGCATGGTCGTGGTCCGATTGGGTCTTGACCAAGCCGACCGCAAGATTACCGATGAAACGTACGGCGAATTCCTGCGTCTGATCGGTGCGGCACTCCGCTAACACGAATGTTGAAACCGCTTTTGGGGAGCGCACGCGCCACGTGTGCTGCTTGCGGCGCCTCGCCGCGACGCTGCTCTTGAGGGTCGCGACACTACGGCAAAAATTTTAGATTTGATACGGTCAGCCTCGTCGCCTCGGCGGCTACTTCATCGGCGTTGGCCGGAAAATCGGGCCGCGGTCCAGGACCGATTGGAGGAGTCCCTCATCCAGATAATCCGGTCGGGGATCTATGGGTTGGGGAGTCTGCCCCGTGTAACCGAGCTGTTGGCGGACTTGTTCATTCATGAAGTGGGCGCCGGGGACAATCTCGGCCAAGATGCCGAAGCTCTCAGGGTCCATTGACTGCATTTCGGCGATGACCTCGGCAGGCTTTCGTCCCATTGCTGCTTGGAGAATGCTCTTGAGGCCTGCGGCAAGATCAGGGCGGACAGCCAGGATTTGGTCAAGGCCTTTGCCGGCGACGCCGCCATCGCTGGCGGAAGGGAATCCATCGCCGGCGGGAATGAGCACATCCGCCAATCCGGCCAGAATAGAGCGTTCGGTTTCGTCGAAAGTCATTTGAGTTGTGGTTGTCTAGTTCCAATTCTCTTTCAACATAAGACAGACACGCCTCACCCCATGCCCTCCCCATCCGGTGTCTGTTTGGCGTAGCGCAGATTTTCAAACTGCCGTATCGCAGAATTGCATTCTGCGTCGGCGGCGAACGGAACGCGCCTTCCGGCACTCTCAACGCCCTGCCGACTCCAAGTCGGCGATACGGCAGATTACAAATCTGGCACGCGCTCATTTCTCCGTTCCGTCACCAGGTGTTCCGCGCATCGCAAAGAAATGGCCGCAATCGTGGCCGTCGGATTCATCCCGCTGGAAGTTGGCCAAATGCTGCCGTCGAAGATGAACAGGTTCGGAACATCGTGGCACCGGCCCCACGGATCTACCACAGAGGTCGCCGGATCGACTCCCATCTTGGCTGTGCCCAGCAGGTGCCAGCCGGTTTCGCGGATGAGTGGCGCGATCACCGTCGCGTACGCTCCGGCGGCTTGAAGCGACTCCTGCGCGCGCTGCAAATGGAATTGGAGCAGCCGGCCCGAATTCTCCGACATTCGATAAATGAGTTTCGGCGCTGGGATGCCGTCGGCATCTTTCAAATGCGGGTCGAGAACCACGCGATTCTCGGCCTCCGGCAAGTCCTCCGCGATGATTCCCCACATGGCGGAATGGCCCAGCCGCTTGCGAAGGTCCTTGTGAAAATTCGGTCCCCAGATCGGATTGTCACCCCAAGGATAGCTGCGGGTCATCGAAAGCGGGCCGCCCGTGGGTTGCAACCCCCACTTGGCGCCGCGAATGAACCCGCGCGAAGCGTCCGTTTCGTAGAACTCGAGGCAGTGAATGTGTTGCCCCCACAAACCGTGCGTGCTCGCAAGGTTCTCCTCAAAGAGCCCCACGACGGTGCCAAACGGATGCATCATCAGGCGTCGGCCGACCAGTCCGGAAGAATTGGCAAGTCCTTTCGGAAACTTCGATGTCGCGGAAAGCAGAAGAATTCTCGGCGTGCCGATTCCGTTTGCTCCCAAGACCGTTACCGCCGCTTTTTGAAAATGATCGGCGCCCTTCCGGTCCGCATAAACGGCGCCGGTGACTAAGCCGGCGCCGTTTATTTCCAACCGCCGCACGCGGGCGCCGGTGACAAGGCCGACGCCGCGCCGGACAAGCTCGGGCCAGTGGGTGCGATCGACCGATGCCTTCGCGCCCTCGACGCAGCCCCACATGCAGGCGGCTCGCTGCGTGCAAGCGCGCAACGGCCCGTAATTGCGAGTGGCGATGGCATTTGGCGCGGGCCACCAGTGCCAGCCGAGCTTGTTATGCGCTTTGGCGACACGGCGGCCCATTGGGGCCAGCGGAGCCGGGGGCAACGGAAGTTTCTTTCCGGGTGGGAAAGCGGTGTCGCCGGCAAGTCCTGAGACACCGAAATCACGCTCGACGCGTTCGTAATAGGGCTCCAAGTCTTCGTAGGCGAAGGGCCAGTCGTCGGCGACACCGTCGAGAGTGCGGACACGGAAATCCGAGGGCATGTTGCGCTGCCAGTGCGCGGCATAAATGACGGTGCCGCCCCCGACCGCGTTGTAGAGCACGGCCGAAATGTCCGAATCCTTGTCATCGATTGGGTAATCTGCGGCGGCTTGTCGGCGGTTCGGATTGGCCGACCAATACCGTCCGGCCGTGATCTCGAAATCGGGATGATCCGCGCGCGCCTTGGAGTAATCCGGCCAATCGCCTTGTTCCAGGACCACGACGCGCATCCCTGCTTCCACGAACCGTTTCGCGGCCACGGCGCCGGTTGGGCCTGCGCCAATAATAAGGACGTCAGGATTTTGGTGCATGGCGGCGCTCGGCCCTTCGAGCTTGGCAACGGGCCTTTCACTTATTCGAATTTTCCATCAAGATGAGACTAATCGTCGTGAATGCGCTATTTCAATTGCCCTCACCCGTCCTACGGACACCCTCTCCCCATCCGATGGGGAGAGGGATGGGGTGAGGGGTCTTTGTCTCATGTTGAAAGTGAATTAGAATTACGACGCAACGGCGGCATTTCCGAAACTCGCCAGACTGACGCGAGACGACTTGCGTGGTCGGACGTCGAGAAGCGGTTGGACTGCGCGCGATTTATCGCCGCTTTCGTGCGGCTGGCTGAATTCGACATGCCAGGTGTTTCGATCCGTGGAGCGTCCGAATATTGACGAGACCGTCGAATGAACGACAGGTCGGCGTTTGTAGTCCCGGCTTTAGCCGGTTCGGGCCGCCTAAAGGCGGGACTACAAACTTTCCGCGTGTAGTCCATCCCACGGTCTCCTCTGTAACAACCGAAGAGATCT